>JAUNAF010000059.1 GCA_030527715.1 Eubacteriales bacterium | reverse complement strand
TCAAGCAAGCTTGAGCACAAAATCTATCCGAAATCGCATGGCTCTGAATAGATACAAATGGAGGAAAAAATATGGAATTACAGAATGGCCGTCCGGCCTCTGCGGAGGGACGTCTGGAAAAGGAGATCAAAGTCTATGATTTCCTTGATAAACTGGGAGTCACCTATGGAAGGGTGGATCATGATGCAGCGATGACGATGGAGGCATGTGCAGAAGTGGATCGCGTACTTGGCACAGCGATGTGCAAGAATCTGTTTCTCTGCAACCGTCAGAGAACGGATTTTTATCTCCTGCTCACACCGGGAGAAAAGAAGTTTAAGACAAAGTTTCTCTCAAAGGAGCTGGGTGTGGCGAGACTGTCTTTTGGAGAAGCAGAATATCTGGAAGAGTTCATGGATCTCACTCCGGGATCTGTGACCGTGCTTGGACTGATGAATGATACAGAAAAAAGAGTACAGCTGGTAATCGACGAGGACGTCCTTCAGGAGGATGCCGTCTGCTGTCATCCGTGTATTAATACCTCCAGCCTCAGAATCAGCAAAGAAGATATGATGGAGAAAATCATTCCGGCGATGCAGCACGAGCCGATCATTGTCAGACTGGAAACGGAATAGTCCGAAAAGAAGGAGGTCGGTCTTTTGACTTTTGGAGATTATATCAGGCACTATCTTGCTCTGCCGTATATTCTGATGATGCTCGTCGCAGCCATGATCGCTGTCGGCATCTGTCTTACCACGATCTGCGTCAGTGCCCGGAATATGGCAAAAAAATATACGCCGGAAACCCAGAAGCTGTTTATCCAGGATGAGACGATCAGTCTGGTAGAGCGGTTTTATGAACTGATTTTTTCAGCGACATCGATCCTTCTGTTCGTGGGCATTTATTTTCTGATCGACTTTTTCGGTCTGGGTGTGTGGTCACCATGGTTCTGGCAGCAGTACAATTCACTGATCCTGCTGGTACTGATCATGACCAGTATTATGATCAACACCTTCATTGACCGCATGATGATCCCACTTCGTCATATGAAAAAGGGTGAGCGGGCATCCATGCGTCTGATCAGTATGCTGTATATGCTGATCGTGTTTGCCTATATCAAATTTGTGGACAACAACAGCAACTACGACAGTATCATACTCTATTTCCTTACGCTGGTGATCGGTCGTTTTGTCTACTTCGACACCACAGTGGAGAGTGTGCAGAGTGCACTCAGTGATGCCTTTGTCAGCCTGCCGCTGCTTGGACTTGCACTGCTCTGTACGGCGATCATGGCAGCCTGCGGATTTCTGTCAGGCTATCTGCTCCGCTCAAACGGAGTCGTGTTCAGCCTGTTTATCGCACATCTGTTTCTGCTAGCAGTGATCTTTCTGGAACAGAGATTCAGAATCGTGCGAAAGAGAACGAAGGTGGAGAAAAAAAGAAAGGCACAGTGACCTGGGTTCAGGTCAGCTGTGCTGAAAATCTCGTATTTTCTGCAGAAATGCAGAGGCAGCCTCGGAAGAGAGACCGGTGCGCCCATAGATATAGATACTGAAAATGAGGTTTTCGTCGAGAATTTTTTTCCGAATGATCCCGGGAGGAAGCATTCGCTCCGGTCCGGCAAAAAAGGAGACAGCCTGCTGATTTTTCATCAGGTAGTCCGTGATATCCTGATCAGCATCGCTCAGATAGGCACTGATTTCCACACCGTTATCCTGCAGAGCATCATTTACTTTCGTGCGGTTGGTAAAGTCGGAATTGATGGAGATCAGATAATAATCCTTTAATTCTGCGAGTGCCACACCGGGATGGGATGCCAGCGGATGTTCACTGCCCATGATCAAATACAGCGGTCTGTGGAACTGTGCGATCAGTTCCATATTTGTGTAAGGCAGAGGATCAGAGGAGAAAAACAGATCTACATCGTTGTTGGTCCAGTTCCTGCTGTGGTCATTATCGTAATAACTGAAAAAGCGGAAGGTGGTCTTGGGATATTCTTCCATAAAATCTGTCAGAAAACCATCCGGATACTGCCGGAACATGCCGCTGTAAAATGCAATTGTCAGAACCTGCCGGTTCTGATTTTTTTGATCCTTGATGGTCTGTACCAGCGCGTCTTTCTGCCGCAGCAGATTTCGCCCCTGATGATAGAGGATCTGACCGTAAGAGGAGAGGGCAAGTCCTTTTCCGTTTTTGACAAACAGGGGTGCATCCAGACTTTCCTCAAGTTTTTCCATGCTTTTGCTCAGAGCCTGCGGACTGATGTAGAGTTCTTTGGAGGCACGGGAGATGCTGCCGGTCTCACAGATTTTCAGAAAATACTGTAATTGTTTAAATTCCATAAATCAAAACGCTCGCTTTCTGATTGCTCTTCGTTACTGTATCATAAAAACAGAGGAAACGCACAACTTTTATTTGATAATATGTAAAAAAGAGTTGATTGTGTGAATAAATTGTCAATGTTATACTGAAGATACTACTTTGGGAGAAAGGGGTTTAACATGAGTATCACAAGAAGAGAATTTCTGAAAGGTACCGCAGCCGGAGCAGCAGGACTTGCTGTTGCAGGACTGTTCGGTGCAGGAAAAGAAAAGACCGTTATCGCAGCTGAGGAGACAACAGAGGCAGCAGCTGCTGCGGAAGCAGCACAGCAGCCGGCAAACGTGCAGGCATTTCTGTCTGCAAATCTGAATCCGCAGGATTATGACTACACACAGAATGATGTAGAGGATTTTGCAAAGACCAAAATCTTCGAGCCGTGGCAGTTTGGTCCGCTGACCATCGAAAACCGTATCGTAAAATCTGCAGCAGGATCTGCTTACCTTCCGACTGCGAAGAAAGAGGAGATCATTGCAGAGTACACCAACTGGGCCAAGGGCGGCGCAGGACTGATCTGGATCGAGGACTTCGCAAACCTTTACACGAATTATCCGGCATCCTACAAGGTATATTCCAGAGAGGACTGCTATGTAAGCGATATCGCAGCTGCAATCCATGCAGAGGGCAAGTTCTGCGGATATCAGCTGTCCCTGATGGGTGCAAGCTTCTCCGGATTTGATGCATCCACCGCAGAAGAGTATGCTTCTGCACATGCAGATGATATGACTCTGGAAGAGCTGAAAAAGCTGCAGGAGGACTTCATCGATGCAGCGAAATTCCTGAAAGAGCAGGGTGTCGATGCCATCGAGATCAACGCAGCAGGAAACAATATCGGTCAGGCATTCCTGTCCAGAAACAGAAACGCACGTACAGATGAGTACGGCCCGCAGTCTATCGAGAACCGTGTAAGATTCCTCAGAGAGATTATTGAGGGAATCAAGGAAGTAAACGGAAAAGACTTCCCGGTTCAGATCCTGATCAATGTCATTGAGGAGAATGACAAGGATCTTGGACAGCGTGCATCCTTCACAACGGCAGAAGAGAACCAGATGATCGCAAAAGAGCTTGAGAATGCAGGAGCAGATGCACTTCACCTGCGCCTTGGACCGTATGCTATGCATGTAGCAGAGTTTGCATCCGATCTGTACTTTACCGGTTACGGCATCAACGGAACCACAGCCATGGGCACACAGTTTGATTTCAGCAAGCACTTCCAGGGCAAGCTGATCGCTAACCATTCTGGCTGCGGTCTGAATATGAATATCGCAGGAGAAGTAAAATCCGCAGTATCTATTCCGGTAGGAACCGTTACCTACATGGATCCGGCACATGCACCGAATTACTTCGTAGAGGCGATCGATGCAGAAAAATTTGATTTCATGCTGATGACTCGTCCGATGATCGCTGATCCGGAGTATGTAAACAAGCTCAAAGAGAACCGTATCGACGAGATCCGTCCGTGCAACCGCTGCCTGAGCTGCCACTTTGATACGGATAAGGAAGGCAACTTCTATGAGCACTGCCGTGTAAATGCCTGCCATATGCGTGCATATCATGATGAGATGCCGGAAGGCTACGATGTTGTACCGGCAGAGACCGCTAAGAAGGTTATGGTCATCGGCGGAGGCCCGGCAGGTATGGAGGCAGCACATATTGCTGCACAGAGAGGACACACGGTAACTCTGTACGAGAAGAACGGATACCTTGGCGGACTGCTTCCGTTTGCAAACACGATCAAGGGACCTCACGAGAACCTGAGCGAGTACATGACCTATCTCAAGAAAGAGCTTGAGGTCTACAATGTAACGGTTGAGACCGGAACAGAGGTTACCGCTGAGATGATCAATGAGGCAGCTCCGGATGCAGTTATCCTGGCAGTCGGCGGTGTGCGTGACACACTCGGACTGGAGGCAACTGCCGGCACCAGCATCGTAAGCATCGCTGATATTATGACTGCAGAGCTCGGTGACAACGTAGTGATCTACGGCGGCGGAGCACAGGCAGTAGATGTTACCATGTATCTGCAGGCACAGGGCAAGAACGTTACTATTATCATGCCGGATGCAGAGGCTGCACTTGACAAGGAACAGTCCAGCTGGGTAAGAACCTTCGTTAAGCCGATGATCTATGCAAGAGGAACCAATGTATGGCCGAATGCTCAGATCGTATCCGTAGGAGACGGCGAGGTGACCTTCCTCGGTGATGCAGGCGTCAACCTGACCATCAAGTGCGATACCCTGGTTGAGGCAATGGATATGCTTCCGAACACCTCCCTGCTGGATGGCGTGGACAGCGCGATCGCAACTTACGCAGTAGGTGACTGCAAGGAGCCGTGGAATATTGCAGAGGCAGTAGCAACTGCAAATATCGCAGCGAGAAATATCTAGAAGCCACATCGAGGAAATGCGAAGCATTTTCGAGATAGGCTCTGAATAGTTACAAAACAGGTAAGAGATGAGAGAGGATGACCTGACAGGTGTAATACCTGGAGGGGCATCCTCTCTTTTTCATGACAATAGAATGTTCGCGGAGCGTGCATTCTATTGTTGCGCGAGCAGCGATGAGAATGATGTACCTGCGCAGGAATCCATAGACGGATTGTACAAAAACAGAAACAACTTGCTATTTTCGATATCTTTTAGTATAGTAGTGAAGTGCTCTATCACTTTAATATGATAGAGTGATAACACGACAGAGGAATAAACGGAGAATCCTATGGCTTCAACAACTCAGAAAAAGAAAAAACAGAATCAGGAAAAGAATTATCAATGGCTGTCGATCCTGTTCTTCGCAGCAGTGCTGGCGGCATGGTGTGCCGCTTCCTACGGAGGAATGGTTTCCGACATCTTTCTTCCGACACCTACGGCAGTGATCGGAAAGATCGCAGAGCTGGCGAAAAACGGTGAGCTGTGGGCGAACTGCTGGGAATCCTTCTCCCGCGTTATGGTCGGCTGGCTCTGGTCTGTTGCTGTAGCACTTCCGGCAGGAATGCTGATGGCAAATTCCAAGAAGTTCTGTGCGCTGATCCAGCCGCTGATCGAGTTTGCGAGATATCTTCCGGTAGTAGCACTGGTGCCGCTGACCCTGCTTTATCTGGGTATCGGTGAGACACAGAAATATACGATCATTTTCCTCGGTACCTTCTTTCAGCTGGTACTGATGGTCTGCGACACAGTTTCTTCTGTGGACAACAATATGATCAATGCAGCCCGCACACTCGGAGCGGGAAAGTGGCAGGTATACAGAGAGGTTATTTTCCCGGCAGCACTTCCGGGACTGATGGATGACTTCCGTCTGACGATCGGATGGGCATGGACCTATCTGGTGGTCGCTGAGATGGTTGCCGCAGATAACGGACTGGGTTACATGATCCTGAAATCGCAGAGATATCTTGCAACACATACGATCTTTGCAGGACTGATCCTGATCGGTCTGATCGGCCTGATCACCGACTGGATCTTCCGACTGCTCACGAGAGTGGCAGCACCGTGGCAGGAGAGACTGGGCGACCGCAAATGATCCGTGAGGCAGGAAACAGCGGATCACAGAAAATAACAACTTTATGCAGGTATTAGGATAACAGATGAGTACAGAATTAAAATTACAGGTAAAAAATCTGAACAGAGTATTTCAGGGAACCAACGGCAGTGAGGTGGTCGCACTGAAGGATGTCAATCTGGAGGTCAGAAAGTCAGAGTTTGTGATGATCGTCGGACCATCCGGATGCGGCAAGACTTCACTGATCAACATTATCGGTGGACTGGATACCGCCACTTCCGGAGAAGTGCTTCTGGATGGAAAAGAGGTCAGCGGTCCGGGTGCGGACCGAGGAATGGTCTTTCAGGGGTACAGTCTCTTTCCGTGGCTGACGGTTCAGAAAAATATTGAGTTTGGTTTGAAGATGAAGAAGATCCCTGCGGCACAGAGAGCGGAGCAGGCAAAGAGATATATTGAGCTGGTCGGACTGAAAGGCTTTGAAAATGCACTTCCCAAACAGCTCTCCGGAGGCATGAAGCAGAGAGTGGCGATCGCACGTACACTGGCAAATGAGCCGGAGGTGCTGCTGATGGATGAGCCGTTCGGAGCATTGGATGCTCAGACCCGAGTGGTAATGCAGGAGCTGCTTGCAGAGATCAGTGAGAAGACCGGAACCACGATCCTGTTTATCACACATGATATCGATGAGGCGGTACTGCTGGGTGACCGCATCTATGTGATGAGCCGCAGACCGGGAACGGTGCGCGATGTCATAGAAGTGAATATTCCGGGAGAACGAAATCACAATTCTCTGGTACTTCCGGAGTTTGTGTCTGTAAAAAAACAGATCATGGATATGCTCTGGCAGGAAAGCAATGATGCTGCCATGGGACGTTAGAAACTTGCAGAGGTAAGCAATACAGCATATATGAGGAGGAAAACAACATGAAAAAATTACCTTTATTACTCGCACTGACACTGACTGCAGCTTGTGGATGCACCGCAGGGGCGGAGGAGCTCACGGATGTTTCCATGGCATTCTGTACCTGGACAGGGTATGCACCGATGTTTATCGCAAAGGAGAATGGCTACTTTGAGGAGAAAGGTGTCAACGTTGATATCAAGGTGATCGAGGACGAATCTACCTATGCAGCACTGATCACTCAGGGAAGTGTACAGTTCCTTGCGACCGCGCAGGACCCGAACATCAAGATGTACGCAAACGGCGCATCCAGCCGCTATCTGCTGGCAATGGATTCCTCAAATGGTGCGGACGGACTGGTGGCAGCCGGAGATATCCAGTCTCTGGATGATCTGGCAGGAAAGACCCTGGCACTGGATAAATCTGCATCCTCCTACTATTTCTTCCTGACTGCACTGGAAAACGGCAGCAGTCTGACAGAGGATGATATCAAGGTAATGGATATGGGAGACACCACACAGGCAGGACTTGCCTTCATGAGTGGATCTGTGGACGCAGCGATCATGTGGGAGCCGGAGCTTTCAGAGGCGCTTGAGACGGTGGAAGGTGCACACACACTGGTGACCAGCGCAGATTATCCGGATACGATCGTGGACAGTTTGGTAGTGAACACAAAATTTGCGGAGGAACATCCGGAAACAGTGGAAGCAGTGCGCGAGGCATGGTATGAGGCAGTGGACTTTATGAATTCCGATCCGGAAAAGGCATATGAGCTGATGGCTTCCGGCTTCGAGGATGTCGAAGCGGAGGATGTGGCAGCAGATGTCAAAGGACTGGTATTCTTCGGAAGAGAAGAAAATGAGAAGTTAAATGACGTAGCGTCTGAAAACTCCATCTTTGCGATCAGTCAGAAAATGGCAGATTTCTGGCAGGAGAAAGGCGAGTGTGAGACCAATGTGCTGGACGATTTCTTTGCACTGGTAAAATAACAGAATCAAAAGATACGAAAAAAGGAGCGGCAGATTTTGCAGCTCCTTTTTTTGCGGAAGATCAATAGTTACGATCGATAATGCCGCGAAACAGCTCGGACTGTTCGAGATCATTGATAAAACAGAAGCCGTCCTCGATCCTTGCAGCTGCGCGATAATAGTACGGCTGCTCACTGATCAGAGAATCATCGATGGCATAGAACTTTGGATCGTCATCGGAGCCATTGTTCTTTACATTGTCCGCAGCGACCGGATAAAAATCGACCCAGTCGGAAGAATTGGTGCGCTCAAAGCGGACATAGTCACCTGCACGGATGATCGCCGGTCCGACGGGATTTCCGTCAGCATCTACTGCCATACAGGGAATCGCCTGTACAGCCTGAAACAGATTTGTCTGAGTAGAATAGGACACAGAACTTTCAAGCTGAGGAATTCCATCAGTTCCAATGCTGCAGGCAGTATTTCCGGGATAATTGCCGAAGATCTTTAAAGGTTCTGATATAAAAAACAGATCTGGATCAAGAAAGCTTCCTTGCTCATAGGAGTACGGAGAGTAAGGGTTATCAGTATCGCCAGAGTTCGAAGAACTATTCAGTGTGGGAGAAAGATCAATATTGGAGATCGCATCTTTTGTGAGGGTCATGGTATTCAGATCGATGATGCTCAGCTTCTCCCAATATTCATCAGTCAGGCTTCCCAAAAAGTAGATATACTCAGCGGAAGGAAAATGTACCAGATAGAATTTGCCGAAATCCAGCTTATCATCTTCCAGCTCGATCGTTGTTCCTTGATAAGTCAGGCTGTAGGAGTTTTTGGAATCACTGTAATAGCTGTCGATCTGCATCTCATCATAACTGCCGTCTCCGTCAGGGTCTATATAGGTGGAGCCATACGAGGAGATACGCTGTATGTAGCGGTCCGGAGTAGTGGTATAGGCAGCGGAAAACAGATCACGATCTTCGGAAAAGAGGAAGGTCAGCTGTTGACTGCCGTCTGCGTAGGTGCCAAGCTCATAGGTGTTGAAATAGACCTCGACAGAATCATTTTTCATGACCCAGTGAATCTGGTCAGGTTTCTCGTCAAGAAACTCATTCAGAGAAGTCTCTATGGTACTGCCCTCCTCGGAAAACAGATAACTGTATTGCTCATGCATACGGTTATAGATCACATTTTTCAGCGTATTCCAGTCAGAGGCGACATCCCTGATAGACAGAGCTGCTCCGGTCGAAGGATCGAAATTATAGGTGGTATAGCTGCTGTACGGGTGCGGTCCGCCCGCACTGAAATAATCATCGCTCAGGAAACTGAAAATCGCAGTATCCGACCGGCAGATGACAGCGTCCTGCCAGCTTGAGTAGAAGGTAGAATCTTCGTCATCAGCGTTGGAGGAATCCGATTCAGCATAACTCTGCAGCTTCTCAAAATTTTCTTTTCCGATCGCAGCGATCTTATCAGTTGTCGCTGTAAGGGCGGCATCCAGCTCCGGATAGGCAGATGGATCCAGCATGACCGGCCAGGAGTAGTCAGCGTAGGTAGAGATTTTCCTGCTGTCGTCAGAAAGTATGTCGATGTGAATTGCCACAGGTATCTGTGAAATACTGCCTGCTGAAGTATAGGATACGTTGGAGTTATTGTCGGTCATAACTTCCGTGGTATCGGATGAGGAAGAAGCGTCCGGCAGAAAGATCGTTCCGAAGTCATTGGCTGCCTGGACCGGTGCAGACACGGAGAGTGCCGCGGTCATGAGCAGGGCTGTCAGCGATGTCTTTATTTTCATAATAATCATTCCTTCTTATGGATTTTGGTAACTATTCAGAGCCATGCGAAGCATTTTCGAGATGGGCTCTGAATAGTTACGGATTTTTTTCATATTGATCTGATTATAACATACTCTTGCAGAATTGACCAATAAATCAGCTGCGCTATCTCCATCTGACCCACTGGATCAGGTGGAGAGGTTCACGAGAATGATCTGAAAGTTCGATTATTGTTGCCTGATTTATGTGCAATATGTTAAAATAACAGGCAGAAAAGAAGGAAGGAGAAAGAAATGAGAAACAGAAAGAAAAGATGGGGCGCACTGCTCGCTCTGGTGTTTGTGCTTGCCCTCACGGGCTGTGGACAGAATTCCTCCAGAATGATGTTTGGTACCGGCGGAACAGCCGGCACTTATTATGCATACGGCGGTATTCTGGCACAGTATATGAAGTCCTATGCGGATGTCCGTGTGACAGCAGTTTCCACCGGAGGTTCCAAGGTCAATATTCAGAGTATTCAGGATGGCGATTTCCAGCTGGGATTTGCACAGACAGATATCCTGACTTATGCATGGAACGGAACCCGTTCTTTTGCATCTGAGGGAGAGATCCATGATTTCCGTATTCTTGGATGTCTGTATGCAGAGACGGTACAGCTGTTTACGATGGATGAGTCCATTAAAACTGTTGCGGATCTGAAGGGTAAGAGTGTATCGATCGGCGCACCGGGATCCAGTGTAAACTTCAATGCAGTGGATGTTCTGGAGGCAGCCGGCCTTACCGTTGACGATATCAAGCCGCAGTATCAGTCCTTTGAGGATTCCAAGGAAGCGATGAAGGATGGAAAGATCGATGCAGCCTTTATCGTGGCAGGTGCACCGACTACAGCGATCACAGAGCTGGCAACCACCAATGGGGTATATCTGGTGAACATTGACGGAGAACTCAGAGACAGCATTCTCAAAGAGCATCCGCACTATGCCGCTTATCAGATCCCTGCCGGTACCTATCCGAAGCAGGATGAGGCGATCGAGACGATCACAGTCGAGGCTGCACTGCTGGTTTCCGCAGAGGCAGATGCAGACACGGTGTACAATCTGACCGCTGCGATCTTCGATCATGCAGAGGATATTTCCAAAGAAAATGCCAAGGGAGCAGAGCTTGATCTGGAGACTGCTTCTCAGGTAACTACGGTTCCTTACCATGAGGGTGCGGCAAGATACTATGCCGAGCATGGTATTACCGTCAATACAGAGGAATAGGGGGACGAAAAGCTTGAGCGACAACAGACAGACAACAGAAGCGCATACAGATGTGGAATCTGTAATGCGAAAATATGACCGGGAATCCAATGTCCGGATCTGGGAAGGAACTCCGAAGCTGATCATCTCACTGATCCTCTGCGGGTTCTCTCTCTGGTGTATCTATGTAACTTTGTTTGCGACCTTCCTGGAGGAGATCCGACTCAGCTCCTTCCTCGGACTGATCATTCTGATGGGATTTCTGATCTATCCGTCCAAGAAGAGCATTGAGCAGAAAGTAAACTACATGCCGCTCTCCGATATCATTTTCATGGTAGTCGGTGCAGGCGCCTGCTTCTACTATACGTTCAATGCAGAGGCGATCATCAATCAGGGAACACATTTTTCCTGGTTCCAGATCGCGATCGGTATCGTTGCGGTTCTGGCGCTGATCGAAGTGACCAGACGCTGTGTAGGTATTCCGATCCTGATCGTTGCGGCTGTATTCCTGGTTTATGCACTGAGCTATGGTCTGACAAATCCGAGCTTCTTCGGAAGAGTGAGATATCTGATCAGAAACCTGTTTTACACAAAGGAGGGTATCTTCTCCACACCGATCAATGTCTGCTCGAAATACATTGTGGTGTTTATCATCTTCGGTGCATTCCTGGAGAGAACCGGTATCTCCCAGTTCTTCATTGACATGGCAAACTGCATCGCAGGACGCTTTGCAGGAGGTCCGGCAAAGGTTGCGGTCATCTCTTCAGCACTCTGCGGAATGGTTTCAGGTTCTTCAGTAGGTAATACTGTTACTACCGGTTCTGTGACCATCCCGATGATGAAGGATACCGGATACAAGCCGGAGTTTGCAGGTGCGGTCGAGGCAGCAGCCTCCACCGGAGGACAGATCATGCCGCCGATCATGGGCGCAGCAGCTTTCCTGATGGCGGATTTTGTGGGTGTTCCGTACGGAAGCATCATCGGAAAGGCAATTCTGCCGGCGCTGCTGTATTTCCTTGGAATTTTCATCAGTGTTCATCTTGAGGCGAAAAAGCTTCGCCTGACCGGTATCCCGAAGGAACAGCTGCCGAAAGCAGGTCAGCTGATCAAAAAGATCTACCTGCTTCTGCCGCTGGTAATGCTCGTGATCTGGGTTTCCGGAAACTATATGACCATGCAGAGAGCAGCTTCTTTTGCTATTCTTCTTACGATCGCTGTCAGCCTGCTGAACAAAGATGACAGAATCAATGTAAAGAAGATCCTTGCTGCACTTGAGGCAGGCGGAAGAAGTACGATCACTGTCGGAGCAGCCTGCGGTGTGGCTGGTATCATTTCCGGTACCATCACCATGACCGGTCTTGCAAATGACATCATCAATGCGATCGTCGGTGTAGCAGGAAACCATCTGATCATTGCACTGATCCTGACCATGCTCTGCTGTATCGTACTCGGTATGGGTGTACCGACGACCGCAAACTACTGTATCATGGCAGCAACCACTGCACCGATCCTGATCCGTATGGGTGTTCCGACCGTAGCAGCACATTTCTTCGTGTTCTACTTCGGTATCGTAGCAGATATCACTCCGCCGGTAGCGCTGGCTGCCTACGCCGGATCTGCGATTGCAAAGAGTAACCCGATGAGAACTGCCTTCAATGCTTCCAAGCTTGCGATCGCAGCCTTCATCGTACCGTATATGTTTGCCTTTAATCCGGCAATGCTGCTGGTAGATACGACCGCACTTGAGGTGGCACAGATCGTCATCACCTCTGTGATCGGTATCTTCGGTGTGGCATCTGCTCTGGAAGGCTACTGCTTCTCAGATATGAATCCGGTGATCCGCGTCGTGATCGCCGCAGGCGGACTGATGATGATTCATCCGGCGGCACTGACAGATATCGCAGGTCTTGTGATCATCGCACTCTGCCTGGGATTCCAGTATATGCAGGGAAAAAAGCAGGCAGCTGCTTAGGGAGGAAATGAGAATGGAAAAGAAATATCCGGTAATTACCATCAGCCGTGCATATGCGGCATACGGACGTACGATCGCGGCAGCACTTTCCAAAGAGCTGGGACTGCCGTACTATGATAAGGATTTTGTTCACGAGACTGCGGCACGCAGCGGATATTCTGAGGAGGATATCGAGAGAGAGGGCGAGGATATGAGCCGCAGCTCTCAGCTGATGAACAGTTTCCTGAACAATGCCGTGAGATATGCAAGCTCTTATGACGGTATCTTCAAGGCACAGAGAGAGGTGGTGCTGCAGCTTGCAAAGGAGCCGTGCATCATCGTCGGAAGATGTGCAGATCACATCCTGAGAGAAGAGGGCGTGGACAGCTTCAATATCTATCTGTATGCTGACCTGGAGCATCGTATTGCCAGAGCTGCAGAGATCGAGCAGGATCCGAACGCCGATATCAAAAAGATCGCTGTGAAAAAGGATACACAGAGACGTATCTACTACAAGCAGTACACCGGTAAGGAGATGGGAGACACCGAGAATTATGATGTCAGCCTGAATGTCGGTAAGATCGGTGTGGAAAACTGTGTGAAAATCCTCTGCGAACTGATCAGAGCGCAGCAGTAAAAGGTTTTTCGGCGAAATATATAAAGATTTCACTGTTTTTTCATAAATTATTACGGTTTTCAACCTTGCTATTTTTAGATTCGGTGCTATAATGTCAACTGTAGATGACACAGAATAAGTGTATCGATCAGAATTTGATTCAATAAAAGAATGAATCTCAGGAGGAATGAAAAATGAAGAAGAAAGTATTAGCATTAATGGCAGTTGTTGCACTTGCAGGCGTTATGATGGTTGGTTGCGGAAGCAAGAAGGCTGAGACCGAGGCAGCTACAACTGAGGCAG
>JAUNAF010000133.1 GCA_030527715.1 Eubacteriales bacterium | reverse complement strand
CCGCACCTATGGGTACAGTTTATGCAAATGTGAGGTCACTTCATATTATCTGTTTTCACTTTTCCTCGATATCGGTCACTTTCCTGCGGGATGTTGACCGATTCTTCCGTGGCAACTACATCGGAATCCGAAAATCTGAATATCCCGCTGTATTCTGACTGAAAACAATAGAATGCACGCTACGCTCCGCGAACGTTCTCTTTGCATGCCTGGCAACAAAAGGGAGCCGCTGCTATGCAGATGCTTTCACATCCTTCTGCAACGGCTCCATCTCGCTATTTTAATAAACTGTACTTGTTCCGTAATAATTGTCAAAGTCTGCTCTCTCGATACTCGTATCGCTGACAGTATTGCTCTCATCCGTCGTCACAGTATCTCCGCAGCTGTCTGTTACGGTCAGGGTAATATCACTGTTTCCCTCTACCACAGTCTCACCGTTTGCGACGATCTTGACTGTCTTACCATTCTTATCGATGATCTGCGCGCCTTCTTCCGCATTGAGTACATTGACGGTGCTGTCTTCCATGACCACCCATGTGGAATCTGCATCTATATTCACTGTGATCACTTTTTCTTTCGCATCCGTGTTTTCCTCATTCTCAGTGATTTCTGTGGAACCGGTATAGGTCGTCGCATCCAGCAGATACAGATCCAGACTACTGATCGTATCTACAGAAATATCGCCATCCAGGGTCTCGCCGAGTGCTGTGAATGTCACTGTTCCGCCGTTGCTGCCGGCTTTTCCCCAGTTGTTCGAATCATTTCCCTCGATCTGCAGAAGCTTTGTATTTGTGCTGTCAAAATTCAGGGTAGTTCCGGAAAGCAGGATATCCGCCGTTGTGTTTGTCACATAAAACATGGCACCGGAATCAATACTGCTCGTCAATGTGGAATCCACCACCTGAAATCTTGCGGTATCACCCGTTGAGGTCTCTGCATCACCTGAAGTGGACTGATAGATGATCACGCCGTTTGCCAGCGGATCTGAAGCTGTCGCCTCTGTGATGGATGAGGAAAGATCGGAATTACTGATCAGGATCGTATTCAGACCTTCCATACCTGCGATCTGGCTGCCTGAAGCTGTACCTGTCACACTGTTGACCTCGATATTTCCTGTGGAGTAAAGGAGCGGTGAACCGCTGCCCTCTGTATTCAGCGTACTGTTCGTGACAGATATGGAACCGCCGCCTCTGTCAGTTGCGATGGAGGCACTGTGATCTCCGCTGGTCTGGATCTTCACGCTGTCAGCAACGATGGTTCCACCGTAGGTCGCATCAAGACCTCTTGAATTATCTTTGCTCGTGATAATAGTAGTGTTTGATGCATAAGCTGTCGCATTGTCTGTCGCAAAGATCGCATTCGATCCTGTGCTGTCCGAACTTAAGGTAGCATCGGAGATCTTCAACTGAGAGTTCTCACCTGTGGAAAGTGCTATGGAATTCACACCATAGAAGTTACAGTTATCCCCATTGTCATCATCACCGAATTTTGTGATCGTGCTGTCCTTTACCACCAGGCTTCCGCCGTTCTGAGCAAGAAGTGCATTCACATCGCTCTCTTCTGAAGAAATTTCCGCGCCTTCAGACAGTACTTCCTCATTGTCCGCCGTCACGATACCTTTCACCTCGCCACTGTAATCATAGGTCTGGGTATCTGCTCCGCCTCCCGGGCCGCCTTGTCCAGGATCACCCGGCATTCCGTCAGGCTTTTCTCCATTTGGCTTCTCCGGTACTCCGTCTGGCTTCTCTCCATTTGGCTTTTCCTTTTTGTCGGTATCGCTCTCTGTCGTATTTTCGCTGCCCTCATCGTCCTGACCGGAAACCTCTGAAAGTGCTTTTTCCTCCTCTGATGCCTTCTCAGACGCATCTTCTGATGAGTTTTCGAATTCTTCTGAAATGTTCTCTGTCTCTGTGGTACTTTCTGCAAATACCGCTGCCGGTACTGCTGATGTAGTGATCACTGCTGCGCTCATCATAACTGCAAGGTATTTTTTATATTTCATAGTAAACTGCTCCTTTCCTGGGTATGGAAGCTTTTGCTTTACTGTCAGATACACTCAACCTGCAATACTGTCTGCTTCAGTTGATGGTCGTTATTTTATGCAGTAAATGTGTTGTTCCCTTGTTTAATTTGTTAAGATTCTGTGCCCTTTTCTTCTATTATCCATCTAAAACACGCTTTGCGAGTTTCTCAAATTGTCGCAGTGCTCTTCGAATGCTTGTGCAGGCTCAGCATTCTCATCGCTGCTCGCGCAAAAAAGCAGCCGCCATTTCACAGATGATCTTTCATCCATAAAACAGCGGCTGCTGAACCTATACGCCGGCCATCACAATCCCCACTTTTGTGACTGTCGACACCAATTCAGGAAAGTTACCTAATTTTACTGCCTTTACAGGCATCCTTTTGACCTGGATTTCATTTTTTGATTTCAGGTCAATGGTTTTCCGAGATTTCATTGGCCTGGATTCCGTTTTTTGATTTCAGGTCAATGTTTTTCCGAGATTT
>JAUNAF010000132.1 GCA_030527715.1 Eubacteriales bacterium | reverse complement strand
TTGAAGGAGCGGTGGTTCTTCCTATGGATTGTGATAACGATCATTCGGATGCACCGGAAGAGTGGGTGACACCGGAGAAGATGGCTGCAGAGACAGAGTTTGGAGATATCAGCTTTGCGGCATATCCGAGTAAAAGCAATCTTCTTCCCAAGGGAAACAAATCACCCAGACCGAGGAATCACTATCTGTTCGTCATTGAGAATTGCACAGATGCAGATACCTATGCGGATCTCAAGCGAAAGATACAGGAGAAGTATCCGTTCTTTGATCCAAATGCGTTGGATTCTGCTCGTTTTCTATTTGGAAATGAGGTGGAGCCAGAGGATGTGTTCTGGAATGAAGGCTGGCTTACCATTGTGGATATCTTGGATGATGGAGATTTGATTCCGGGCCTTCCAGATGAAGAAGACTTTGATGCTCCTGCACATACCGGGCCGATCATGGAGGGCAGTCGCAATAAGACGCTTAGCCATTATGCAGGCCGCATCTTAAAGAAATATGGTCTTTCCGATGATCGTGCCTATGAAGTTTTCAGTGAGTATGTTGCTAAGTGCGATCCTCCGCTCCCGGCAGAAGAGGTGGCCACGATCTGGAGCAGTGCCTGCCGTTTTTATAAGAAGAAGGTCATGACAGCAGAGGACTATGTTCCGCCGGAAGAATATAACGATGACTTCGGAAATGGTTCTATGAAACCGGAGGATTACTCCGATATCGGAGAGGCAAAGATTCTCACCCGGGAATATGGCAATGAGCTGAAGTACACGGCAGCAACGGATTACCTTCGTTTTGACGGGGACTGCTGGCGAGAGGATAAGCAGTTAGCAGTGGGAGCAACGGAGGAATTCCTGGATTTACAGCTTGCCGATGCAGAAGATGCTGTGGAAGCAGCCATCAAAGCGCTGGTGTCGGCAGGTATTGAAGAAAGCGTGGTCCGTGCCGGAGGAAGAGATCTCGAAAAAGCCTGCGATACACCGAAACTTATCAGTCTCTTCTATATGTGGCTGGGTGCGAAGAACTATCTGAAGTTTGTGCAAAAGCGTCGTGACTACAAATATATTGTGTCGACGATGAACGCAGCAAAACCGATGCTGGCTATACAGGTGTCTTCCCTGGATAAGGATCCATTTCTCATCAATACGCCAGAATCCACCATTGATATGAACAAAGGCATGTCCGGGAAAAGAGATCATGATCCGAAGGACTATATCACGAAGATTACTGCCTGTGGGCCATCCGAGGTAGGGAAAAAGATCTGGGAGGATGCGCTTGTTACCTTCTTCCAGGGAGATAAGGAGCTGATTGATTACGTACAGATGACAGTCGGCTCAGCAGCGGTCGGGAAAGTATTCCAGGAGCATATGATCATTGCTTATGGCGGCGGTGCCAATGGTAAATCCACCTTCTGGAACACCATCTATCGCGTACTTGGAAATTATGCAGGCAAGATCTCTGCGGAAGCACTGACCATGAACTGTAAGCGAAATGTTAAACCGGAAATGGCGGAGCTGAAAGGAAAACGTCTTATCATTGCATCTGAGATGGAGGAAGGTATGCGTCTGAATACCGCCACGGTAAAACAGCTGTGTTCCACGGATGAGATTCAGGCGGAGAAGAAGTACAAAGATCCTTTTTCCTTCGTGCCTTCGCATACGTTGGTCCTTTACACCAACCATCTGCCTAAGGTCGGAGCAAACGATGATGGTATCTGGCGACGTCTGGTGGTCATTCCCTTCAATGCGAAGATTACCGGAAAAAGCGATATCAAGAACTACGCAGATTATCTGTTTGATCATGCAGGCGGGTATGTCATGACCTGGATCATCGAAGGCGCGAAGAAGGCTATCGAAGCAGACTTCAAGATCAAGGAGCCGCAGATTGTGCAGGCCGCCATTGAAGCTTACCGCGAGGAAAATGACTGGTTGGGCCAGTTCCTGGATGAGTGCTGTGATATCGGAAAAGACCTTACCGCAAAATCCGGAGAACTGTATCAGGCATATCGTGCAAGGTGCACCTTGAATGGAGAATATATCCGAAGTACCTCTGATTTTTATAGTTCGATGGAGAAGGCAGGATATAGCAAGCGCAAGACCAATAAAGGCGCATTTATTCTCGGTTTGGCATTAAAGGATGGCCAGGATTTTCTGGAATGAGTGTGATAGTCGTGATGGTCACTTCGTAAAAATTGGTTTTATGAATTCATGAAGTGACGGTCGTGGTAGTCATATCAAAACTTTTTCTATTTTGAAAATCATAAAAGTGACAGTCGTGACAGTTATATCTAAAAAGTCCCTATAGGGAGATTTTTAGGTAAAAAAACGTCTATAGGGAGTTTTAGGAAATGCTTGTCACGACCGTCACTCATCATTTGATGGAGGTGTGCCATGCGAGAACGTGAGGTTGAAAAGAAATTAATTTCGGAGACAAAAAAGCGTGGCGGGATATGTGAAAAGTGGATCTCTGGCACTGTAGGTTGGCCGGATCGCATCTGCATATTACCGGATGGGAAAGTGGGCTTTGTAGAGG
>JAUNAF010000131.1 GCA_030527715.1 Eubacteriales bacterium | reverse complement strand
CTTTCCGTCTCTGTCTCTGTCGTCTGCGCTTCCGTTGTCTGGCTTTCCGTCTCTGTTTCTGCAAGACTTTCTGTCTGCTGTTCGCTGTTCATCTTTCCGAGCAGTCCAAGCCCGTTTTCTCCGGACTCTGTGTATGCAGCTACTGTCTCAGGTTCCGTCTGTTCTGACTCCGTTTCTTTCTGTCCACTGTTCTGTTTCAGACCGTAGATCAGTCCACCGGTACCGACTACTACCATCACACCTGCAAGCGCGATCGGCAGAAGCAGACGATTACTGCTGCCGTTCTTTTTTCCGCTGCTCTCTGTGGACGCACCGACACTTTTGGTCGTCGTTCCCTGCACAACGGAAGACTTTGCTTTTGAAGTCTGATACGTAGAGTTTTCTCTCTGCTCCGGTGTTACGTAGAGCAGGCTCGCTCTCAGTTCTGCCTCCTGAAGTCTCATCACCTTCAGGACAGCATCATACATCTCTCTTGCATCCTTAAAGCGCTTCTCCGGCTTGTAAGCCAGCGCTTTCTGCATCAGGTCATTGACCTCTTTCGTCGTATTCGCAAGCGGCGGAATCTTCTCGCCGTCCACGATACGTCTGTGTTCTGCATAATCATCCGAATCCGCATCGATCGGCAGCGGATACGGCGGAAGAAATGCATGTCTTCTGTGGTTTAACAGATAATATACAACGCGTCCTATTGCATAATAGTCCGCACGCTTGTCGTATTTCAGTTTTTTTGACACCTCAGGTGCCATATAATGCTCGGTACCTACTCTGGTAGAGGCATCGTTGTTAAATACCTTTTTGGCTACGCCAAAGTCTGTCAGTTTATATCTTCCATCCGCAGAGATCAGAATATTCTGCGGTTTGATGTCTCTGTGAATGATCTTCTGATCATCACAGAAGATCAGTGCATTTGAGATGTCCAGCCACAGCTTCATAACGTCAAACTGGGAGGCCTGTCGGTTCCTCTCAGAAAATACCTGCTTGATCGGATAGAGGATCTCCATACGGATCATGATATCCCATCCGATCCGGTCCGGTCCGACATCCTCTACGATCATATGATCTTCATATCCTACGATATTGGCGTGTCCCTTACATCTCTGCATGATGCGGATCTCATCCTTGATCCGCTCTACTTTTTTCTGGAAAATGCTGCGCACAGCATCCATATCCGGCTGACGTTCTTTCTCAACACGAAGTTCTTCGTCTGACGGGACATGCATACATTTTAATGCGGAAACCATTTTCCCGCCCAGATCATCTTCCCAGCTGATCTGATAAACCTGGGCAAAGGAGCCTTTGCCCAGTGGTTTATCTATCTTCCATTTTCCGAAAAAAGGTTCGTATTTTCGAAATCTGTCATCTGCCATTTACAAGTCACCTTTAAAACTGTTGTCACTCTACTGTACAGCCATCTGCTATACTCTGGTAATTTCTACAAGCATAACGGTCACATTATCCTTGCCGCCGTTGCGCAGAGCGGTTTCTACCAGCTCGCGTACGGTTTCCTTCACATTTTTCTTTCCGTTCATGATCGCTTCGATCTGCTTATCCTCTACCATGTCTGTCAGTCCGTCACTGCAGAGCAGATAGATATCATTTACACGGACTTCCTGGTTTTCCACGATATACGGTGAGATACGGATATCAGACGGCATGCCCATGTACTGGGTGATCACATGTCTGCTCGGATCTGTTCTCGCCTGCTCCGGTGTCAGCACGCCCATATTGATCATGCGCTGAACCTTGGAATGATCTACAGAGATCTGCTCCAGCACACCGTCGCGCAGACGATAGACACGGCTGTCTCCCACATTTGCAAATACGACCTGTTTTCCCTGCATTACCATCATTGCCACTGTCGTTCCGGACTTCTGTCCTCTCTGTACAGCATCATTGTAAACAGCATCAGAGATCTCTCTTAAGGTCGATGTCAGGTAATTGCGATCCATCAGACCGGCATAATTCTGCTTTCTCGCTGCAAGCTCGCCTGCTGCTCTGCAGGAAGCTTCCTCGCCGCAGTCTGCTCCGCCCATTCCATCGCAGACCGCATACATCTGTACCGGCTCCTTCTTCGTCTCTGCGAGAAGAATGCCGTTGTCCATCTTACTGCGCTCCATATAGATGCCCTGGAAGCAGAAGTTATCTTCATTATTTCCGCGCACACGTCCCTTATGGTTTGCCACGGCTGCATTGACTGTCAGCTTGCTCTTTACCGGCTTTGCTGCAACAGGCGCTGCTGCAGGTGCTGCAGAGGCGGTATCCGGATTCACGGTTCTCTCCTCATCGTAATCCATCGGCTGAGCAATATTCTGTCCGTCTGCTCTCGGTCCCGGCTGCTGTACCGGCTGTCGATCTGCCTTTTCTGAATTTCCCTTGAACAGAAGTCTGAGCAGAATTCCGATCATACACAGAGCTGCTGCGGCGATCGCACCAAAGATAAACATCATGATATTGCTGCCTGACTTAGGTGCCGGTGGATCTACAGGTTCTGTTTCCACTTTTGTCTCTGTCTCCGTTTTTTTCTCT
>JAUNAF010000058.1 GCA_030527715.1 Eubacteriales bacterium | reverse complement strand
TAGCTTCTTTTACAGTCCTGCAAGCTTCAGGATCTCCGGTACCTTAGACTCCCAGCCAAGTGCCATGATGTGTACGCCCTGACAATACGGCTTACACTCTCTGATGATACGTGCTGCGATCTCTACGCCGGTGATACCAGCCTTGGTCTTTTCCTTATCAGCCTTCAGCTCTTCGATCATGGACTCCGGTACATGGATACCTGCTACGTTTGCATTCATGTAACGAACCATGCCTACAGACTTCGGAATAACGATACCAAGCTGTACCGGTTTTCCGAACTGTTTTGCCTTCTCCATGAACTCGATGAATTTCTCCGGCTCATATACAGCCTGAGTCTGGAAGTAGTCTGCACCTGCAGCTACCTTGCGCTCCATCTTTGCAAGCTGAGCATCGATAGAATCGCTGCACGGAGAAACAACTGCACCCTTTGCGAACTTCGGCGGCTCGCCTACAAGCTCGTTTCCGCCCAGATCATATCCGGACTCCAGCTGCTTTACGGTATGGATCAGGGATACGGAATCCAGATCAAATACCGGCTTTGCCTGCGGATGATCACCAAGCTTTGTGTGGTCACCGGTCAGCAGCAGCAGGTTCTCGATACCGAACATAGCAGCGCTGAGCAGGTCAGACTGCAGAGCGATACGGTTTCTGTCACGGCAGGTCAGCTGGAAGATCGGGGTCAGGCCCTGATCCTTGAGTGCCTTACAGGTTGCCAGAGATCCGAGACGCATAACGGAGGACTGGTTATCTGTAACGTTGACAGCTGTGATATCACTAAGATAGGTCTTTGCTTCCTCAAGCAGACCATCGATATGAAATCCTTTTGGCGGCCCTACTTCAGCCGTAGTAACAAATTCACCACGATCAAACAACTCTGTTATTCTCATAATAATCCTCACTCCTTAACAAAAAAGTTTTATTTTACTTTTTAATATCTGCATCCGTTGCGAAATTACGGATCTGTGTCGGGCACTTCAGTGCATCCAGACGTCCTACCATCTCCAGGCGTCTGTAGATACGCTCCCAGCCGCACTCCATATCCGGGTCTACTTCGCATTTGCCGTTTTTGGAACCGCCGCACTGTCCGTTCACCAGAGACTTGGAACAGGCTGTAATCGGGCAGATTCCACCGGTGAGGTTCAGATAACACTCGCCGCACTGATCGCAGTCGTATTCCAGCGGTGTCACACCCTGTCCGCCCGGAAGCGAATAGGTGTCGCAGCAGGCATATACTTTTTTCTTATCCAGGTACTCTGCGATGGTCTGTACACCAACACCGCAGGAACATACCAGAACGGTATCCGCTGCTTCAATTTCACTGCTGTGCTTCTCTAAACGAAGCTTCATATTTTCCGGATTACAAATATAATCCGTGGTAATGCTTCCTGTCAGTTTTCCTTCGGCACCAAGCTCTTTTGCCAGGTCTGCTGCCTCTTTTTCCGGGAAGCTTACTTCCTTACATCCGTGGCAGATAATCAGAAAAGTCTTTCCGCTTGCCAGAGATGTGATCGTTTCTTTTGATTTTAATTCCGTAATCAGCATATTACTTATTCCTCATCTCCATGATCGCTTTCTTTCCTGCTTTTATCCTGGTTACAATCGGGATCTTTGAGGAACAGATATACTCACAGCATCTGCACTCAAAGCAGTCTCTTACGTTATTATCCAGCATTCCCTGCCAGTCCTCTTTCTCAGCAAGCTTTGCGAGATAGAGCGGCTTGAGCTCCATAGGACAGACATCCACACAGCGTCCGCACTTGATACACTCAACCGGCTGGGTATGATCTGTCTCGATAGCGATGATACCGTTGGATCCCTTCATGATCGGTGCTCCCAGATCATTCATAACGAATCCCATCATCGGGCCGCCGGCCTTGACGGTAACATCCTCTCCTGTAATACCGCCGCAGGCATCGATCAGAGCCTGTGTGCTGGTACCGAGTTTTACGATAAAGTTACCCGGATGAGCAATGTACTCACCGGTTACAGATACAACTCGCTCGATCAGCGGCATGCCGGTCTTGATTGCATCTGCGATTGCCTTTACGGTACTGATATTGTCAACTACACAACCGACATCTGCCGGAAGTCCGCCGCTCGGAACGGATCTCTTCAGTACACGTTTGATCAGCATTTTCTCAGCACCCTGCGGGTACTTGGTTCTTGCTGCAACTACTTCAATATTATCCAGTCCGGCTGTCTTCTCTTCCAGAAGTGCAACCGCATCCGGTTTATTATCCTCGATAACGATAACACCCTTCTCAGCGGCAGTCGTCTTCATGATCGCCTGGAGACCAAAGATGATATCGTCTGCAAATGCAAGCAGAGTCTTGTGGTCTGCGGTCAGCAGCGGCTCACACTCACATCCGTTCAGCAGAATGGTATCTACCGGCTTGTTCGGTTTCAGTTTTACACAGGTAGGGAATCCAGCTCCACCCATACCAACGATACCGGCATTCTTTACGATCTCGATGATCTCATCCGGTGTCAGCTCTTCAAGCGGCTTGTTCGGTTTTACACTCTCATCCAGAGTGCCCTTTCCGTCGGACTGAATGACGATCGCCTGACAGACACCACGGGTCGCATGCGGTCTGTCCTCGATAGCGATCACGGTACCGCTTACGCTGGAATGTACCGGTGCGCTGATGAAAGAAGATGCCTCAGCGATCTTCTGGCCAACCTTTACGGTATCACCTACAGCAACGATCGGGGTTGCCGGTGCACCAAGATGCATAGATACCGGAAGTACTGCGATCTCCGGCTCAGCAAATCTCTGCAGCGGCTCATTCTCACAGAGTTCCTTGCGCTCTGACGGATGAACACCACCGTAGTATCCTGCGAAACGGCTCTCGCGGACAGCCTTCACATACTCATTTGTCTTCTTAAAGTTTACTCTGGAATAATCGCGCATCTGAATCGGCTGATTCAGGAACTCCTCCAGACGTCCCTGATTCTCCAGACGACGGTAGATCTTCTCCCATGCACAATCCTTCTCAGGATCCACTTCACATTTGCCATTCTTTGCGCCGCCGCACTGGCCGTTCAGCAGACTCTTAGAGCAGTCTACGATCGGGCAGATACCGCCGGTCACGTTCAGATAGCACTGTGAACAGGCATCGCAGCTCTTCTTTGTCAGCGCCATGCCATGATGTCCTGTGTAATTCAGAGAATTGGCTGCGGCATAAACCGGGAATTTCTCTTTCTCCAGGTCTGCAACTGTCTGCACTCCGAGACCGCAGGAAACCACGAGCACGTGCTCGGTACCCTCCGGGATCTGATCCTGCAGAGCTTTGATGGTCTGGGTCTTGTTGCAGAGGAAATCAACACAAATACTTCCGGTCAGTGTCTTTCCCTGACTGGCTGCAAGTTCTGAAACCTCTCCGCATTCCGGCTCTTCCATGGTCTGGAATTCTTTAAAGCACTTGTTGCAGGCTATAACGAAGAGATTATCCTTATCCGCAAGTAATGATACCAGTTCGTCTTTGTCTTTCAGCCTGTACTTAGTATAGTCTTCCAATAACTCACCTTCCTTACAGTATATTTTTCCGTTTGCCTAAAATTTGACCCCTTTATCATAGCATAGATGACGCATTTTTTCCAGTATTTTTACTAATGCATATCGTTTTTCTATTTTGAAATTTAGTAAAAATGGATTAGTTGTGAACAAAAGCGGTTAGTTGACCCGTACAAACCTCATGGAGACCGGTCGATAATCGCCCAGTCCCGTCGGCAGAGGGATCCCTGCCTTTTTCAGAGCGGCTCCGGTATAGACTCTTCCGCTCTCCGTCTCACGGTAGTGTGCACTGCCGTCCAGTCCCTGCAGACGCAGATAATGGATATGCGGACTGGACTCTCCTCTCAGGATCACTCCGCTCACAACAGACTCACTCTGATCCTTTGCCACGAACTGCCATGCCGCATAATCCTCGTTTTTAAACGGATCACTCAGACGGTAGTAATCTCCGGTCTGCACCAGATGTTCCATACTCTTATATTCCTGCACCATGGCCTTTGCCTCTGCCTTTTCTTCCTCTGTCATCTTCTCCAGATCCAGCTCAAAGCCGAAGGTGCCGGCGGAAGCCACCACGCCTCTGGTCTTAAGCGGAACGGTACGGCCAGTCTGGTGATTCGGGCAGACGCTCACATGTGCTCCCATCGTACTGATCGGATAAGCGAAAGAGGTACCGTACTGGATCTTCAGACGGTCAATGGCATCGGTATTGTCACTGCACCAGATCTGCGGAGAATAGTACAGCATTCCGGCATCAAATCTTCCGCCTCCTCCGGAGCAGTTTTCAAACAGCAGATCCGGATAGCGGCTCACCAGACGCTCCATCATCTCATACAGTCCAAGCATATATCTGTGATAGATCTCACCCTGACGCTCCGCCGGAAGACCTGCGGAGAAAACATTTGCAATACTGCGGTTCATATCCCACTTTACATAGTCGATACGGCAGTCATCCAGCACACGGAAGATCTGATTCATCACATGATCCCGCACTTCTTTTCTGGAAACATCCAGGTTCAGCTGGTGGCGGGAACGCACTGCGCTGTGCTGCGGCTGAAGAAGACACCAGTCCGGATGTTCCCGGAAGAGGTCACTGTCCTCGGATACCATCTCCGGCTCGATCCAGATGCCGAATTTCATGCCGAGTCCGCGGATCTTTTCCGCCAGCGGTGCCAGACCGCCCTTCAGCTTCTGTTCATTGACATACCAGTCGCCCAGTCCGGACAGATCGTTGTCACGTTTTCCGAACCAGCCGTCGTCCAGTACAAAGAGATCCAGTCCGATCTCCTTTGCATTCTTTGCAATACCGTACAGTTTTTCCTCGTTAAAATCAAAATAGGTAGCTTCCCAGTTATTGATCAGGATCGGACGCGGGCTCTCCACATATTTGCTGCGGATCAGATTGCTGCGGAAAGCATCATGCAGAAGATGCGTCAGATGAGACAGACCCTGTTCCGAATAAGCCATGACCGTCTCCGGTGTCTCAAAAGTCTCATTTTCGCCAAGTTTCCATGCAAAATGGGCTGGATGAATACCCATCACCAGTCTGGTCTGATCGATCTGATCTCTCTCTGTCTGTGCCTTGAAATTTCCACTGTATACCAGCGCGTATCCATAGCAGTCGCCGTGCTGCTCCGTTGCGTCATGATCACAGAGGATCACGAACGGATTGTGATGGTGACTGGACGTTCCGCGGACACTCTCAAGAGAGTGAATGCCGTGCGCCAGCGGTGTACGCTCTGTCATACGCTCCATCGCATGTCTTCCATAAAAATGGATCAGATCCATATCCTGTTTCGGATAGTCGATCTGCAGAGACATTGCCTCGCGCAGAGTCACAGTATCCGTTCCGGCATTTCTGATGCGGGCAGCCCTGGTGATCACATCGCGCTCTTCAAACACACCGTAGAGCAGTTCCACCTCCAGATGGCCGGCGGTATCCTTCAGGACGATCTTCAGAGTCTTTGCACCATCACCGTGCATAGCCGGCAGACCGGCGAGCGCATATTTGCCGTCAGAGATCTCAAAGGAATCATAGACGAGATGTACGATCTCACTTCCGTCCGGATTTTCCACTTTCAGCGCACAGACACGGTAGTCACCGTTTCCGTAGCCTGCATACTCCTGCGGAAGGGTATCCAGGGAATAATTGCGGTCGAATCCCGATTCGTAGGGATTGCCGGAGAAACTGTGCTCCACCGACACCAGTCGATAGTCTGTCACGGTATCTCCGAGATCCGCACCATAGTATAAATGCAGCAGATGACCAAGCTCGCTCACCTGCATCTGATACATCGTATTTGCTGTTTTCAGGGTAAATACCCTGTCATTTTCATTGTAAAAAATACTCATTTCAAACTCCTTTTTATTTACTGTGAAAGTCCCGGACAGCGGCTGAGCAGATGTCGAGTTTACTCGAGCAGATGCTCAGACATTGGACGGGCAAGACGGTATGAGCAAGTAGGCCGATCAGGCCAGATTGCGAATACCGGCGGCGATTCCAAGAGCTGCAACGCAGCGGAGGAATCGACTTTCATACTTGGTGGTGTTCTGCACCAGCAGAACATGTACGTTTTTCGCTGTTTTCGGACTCCGGCTCTTCTTCCACAAACTCTCCATACTCATTTACTTTCGGGAGATATTTTGCAAAATCCTTCAGAAGCAGCCGGTCCGTGAGAAGACAGATCAGGGAAAAGCCGCAGGTCACCCACAGGAAACCATACAGCGGCAGTGTTCCTGGATCTGTAAATGTCAAAATCATCGGAAATACCGAGAAAAACAGAATCACCAGCAGAACCGCCGGTCTGTGCAGTGCAAAATAGACACTGTCTTTCAGCAGCATCGGAATGGTTCCGCGAAATGCCGCCATGACCGGAAACAGGTACAGCCCTGTGATTACAAGTATAAATACAAATATAAGAAAAATATAGCGAAAGTTCAAGAACTCTCCGCCAAGCTGTGTACACCAGTACCACTCCAGTGCCAGTATGCCTCCGGCAAGCAGAAAGCCGATCCAGGCAGTCGTTGCCTGCCGGAAATTCTGCTTAAATCCCTCAAAAAAGGTCTTAAATACCGGGATATCTCCATCTCCCCTCAGAGTCTTCAGCATCGTATAGTGAAGTGCCGCAAATCCGGCTCCCGCCGTGATCACCGGAACGGTACAGAATACAAACAGAAGATTTGCCCAGAAAATGATCCGGACACGATTCATCGCCCGCCCAAACAGGCTGTCATTTGATAATACACCACTCAGCAGATTTCCCATCTTCGCACCTCATTTCTGATATCAACGTAAAAGAAGGGGACAGCCATCGGCTATCCCCCGATTTTACAGCTTACCACCGGAAGTTGCAATTCCTTCAACGAACTGTTTCTGAAAAATAATGTAAATAATTACCATCGGCATGATTGCCAGCACTGCCGCTGCCATCATTGCCGGATAGTCACTGCTGAACTGTCCCTGCATCTTGGCCAGTGCGGCGGAAAGCGTGGTCGTCTCTGCCTTGGAGCTGACGATCATCGGCCACATCAGATCCTTGAAGGCAAACACTGCTGTGAAGATTCCCAGCGAAACCATGGCGGATCTGGTCAGCGGCATCATGATCTTCAGGAACTTCTGTCCGATATTACAGCCGTCGATGCCGGCTGCCTCCTCCAGATCTCTCGGCAGTCCCTCATATCCGGTCTTCAGAAGGTAGGTACCGAACGCGGTGACCATACCCGGAAATACCAGGCCGAAGGTCGTGTTCAGCATGCCCATCTTGGATACCATCAGGTACTGCGGAATAATGAAGATCTGGGACGGAACCATCATCTGGATCAGAACCAGCGCAAACAGTACGTTTTTGCCGCGGAATCTCAGACGTCCGAAAGCATACCCTGCCATTGTTGCGGTCAGGCAGGCACACACTACACGGAAGAAGATCATCAGCAGCGTGTTCCAGTAAAGAATCAGGAAATTATAGTTTTTCCAGACAGTTACAAAGTTTTCCCAGTGCCAGCCGTTCTGCGGTAAAAAGATGAACGGGCTGACAGAAATTGCTTCCTGGTTGGTCTTCAGTGCCGTCAGGATCATCCACACAAACGGAATGATCATAATGAGGGAGAAAATAATCAGGATCAGATGAATCACAAACTTTGTCAGGCGTGTTTTCATCGTATAGCTCTCTAACATCTGCTTCTTTTCTCCTTTCTATGCGTGATAAACGATGGTTTTTTCCAGTTTCTGCAGAATCGCAGTCAAAATCATGATGAACACAAGAAGAATTACTACGATCGCTGCGCCGACACCCTTGTTGTTGTTGGTGAAGGAATATTTGTAAAACAGGTATACGATCGACTGTGTCTTGTTCAGTGCCACGTTCGTCTTGTCCATTACCATGAACATCAGATCGAATACGGTGAGCGCACCGATGATACGTGTCTGCACAATGAAGAACGTCGTCGGGGAAAGCAGCGGAACCGTGATGTGTAAAAACTGCTGAAAACCGTTGGCTCCGTCAATTCTTGCTGCCTCATAATAATCCTTCGGGATCTCCTGAAGACCGCCGATAAAGAGTACCATATTGTATCCGAGGATCGACCATACACCGATGATCGCGATACTGATCCACGCGATCTTCGGATCAGAGATCCAGGCGATCTTTGCATGGAATACATTGTTGATCAGACCAAACTGCTGATTGTACAGCCACTTCCATACCATGGCCACTGCCGCCGGAGCGCAGACCATCGGAAGGAAGAAGATCGTGCGGTACACGGAACGTCCCACCATCTTACGATTCAGAAGGACAGCCAGCAGCATTGCGATAATTACAGAGAACGGCACTTCGATGATTGCATATTTTACGGTGTTCCACAGTGCCTGATATAATTCGCCGCTGCCGGCTCCCATCAGCAGATTCTGATAGTTTTTCAGCCCGACGAAGATGTTGCCCAGTCCGAAATCTCCGGTTTTGAAGAATGACTGGTAAATTGTGTTGAACAGCGGGTAGAAATTCAGAATCAGCAGTCCGAGCATTGTGGGGAAGACAAACGCCCATCCCCACCTTTCTTCTCTTTTCATAGCCGCCGACATTTTATTTTTTTTCATGTTCCCTCTCCTTTCGGAATCCAGGGTTACTCGTTTGCGATCGCATTCTCAATGATAGCCTGTGCATTGTCGCATGCTGCTGCCATCACTGCCGGATCCTCCGGATTCAGCCATGCATCCAGGAAGGCTCCGCTCTGCTGGAGTGCATCCTCCCAGACTGTGGTATTTCTGGTGTACGGACGGAAGAACAGCTTTCCTTCCTCCTCGATTCTGGTAAACGGGGTCAGGTCCAGTCCCTCAAACGCATTTGCGAAAGCATCGGATGCTCCGATATAGGCCGCCATGGTAACACCGAGCTCTGCCTGTCTCAACTGACCTTCCTTGCTGCAGAAGTAGGAGATCAGAGAGTAAGCAGTATCCGGATCCTCCACATTTGCGGATGCTGCCCAGCCAAGGCCGTTGTAGGAAGAATATCTCTCACCCTCGTCACACTGGCCGTTGCCGTTTGCGTCACCGTACGGAAGCAGTGCCCACTTATAGTCTGCAGCTCCCTCTGCGGTATAGAAAGCATTTACCATCCAGGAACCCTGAGTGATCATTGCCACCTGATTGGACTGGAACAGGGAATCGGTACCGGTCTCTGCCACGATCGTCTGCGGTACAGATACGGTAAGGATATTTCTGAGCATCTCCATACCGGCCTTTGCCTCGTCAGATCCGATGGTGGTTCCCTTGTGATCCTCTGTGATCACCTCTCCGCCGTAATCATAGATCAGGTTGTACCAGCCGTCCTGGTTGTTGGAGGTGTTGACTGCATATCCGTAAACTCCGTCTGCAGCTCCTGCCTCTGTGATCGCTGCGGCTGCTTTATAAACATCATCCCAGGACCAGTCGTCCGTCGGTGTATCTACACCGTATTTCTTGAAAAGCGCCTCATTGTAAAGCAGTGCGATGGTGTCGTGGTCTTTCGGAAGCGCATACTGTGAACCGTTGGAATTGTACAGCTTCACAACGCCGTCATAGTAATTGTTCAGGTCGATCTTGTCATCTGCTGCAATGTAGTCATCCAGATTCAGCAGAAGGTTGTTTTCCATATACATCTGAGCGGTGTTGGAATGCATCCAGAACACATCCGGCATATCTCCGCCCTGTGCACCTGAGGAAAGCAGCGTCCAATAGCTGTCCCAGGTCACGACATTTACGTTGACCTTCACGCCGGAGGTCTCTGACCACTCATCAGCGATTTTCTGAAGTCCGTCCTTCTGATTGGAATCCCAGATGCTCACTTCGATCTCATCTGCTGCGGAAACTCCTGCGCCTGCAACGCCCATACATAATCCTGCTGCGATCAGTGCTGCTGCAATACCCTTTTTCATTTGTAATCCTCCCTTTTTATTACGTCTGCCTGACGTTTTCTTGTTGTCCTAATTATAACTTCAGACGTATGGGTTTATGAATGGATTCAGGGTTTTTGCTTATGGCTTTTTGAACATGTAAAAATCGAAACATTTATGTATTTTTCGCTGTTTTTATGGAAAAATGCAATCTGATATGGAAGAAAGAACTTTTCCCTGTTATACTGAACAGGAAAAATGATAACGAAAATGAGCATAAGCTGACAGCAGATCAGCATCAAATCAAAACCGGGAGATGGACATTTATTATGGAACAGCAGGCAAACGATCTTTCAAAAACCAGATATACGAACAGCATGAGTTTTCACTGCCTCGAGAATCTTCACGAAACCTCTATGGATCTCTCTCTGATCCACTGCGGACGTGAGCAGTGTCATCCTCTGCATTCCTGGCATGGCAGGCGCGAGGAATATATTATTCATTTTGTCATCTCCGGCCGTGGTTCCTTTACAGTAAACGGCCGCACTGCAGAGATCGGTCTCGGAGAGATGTTTCTGATCTGTCCTGATCAGGATGTCTCCTATACTGCGGACGCTGATGATCCCTGGCAGTATGCCTGGATCGGATTTGACGGAATGCGTGCAGAAAATATCGTCCAGCACTGCGGATTTACTCCGCAGCAGCAGACGCTGGAGGTCTCCTCTCTGGAAAGCATCCTGCGCTGCATCGATAAAATTCTGGAAAATCGTCTTCAGACATTTTCCAATGATCTGAAGCGGAAATCCTGTCTTCTGGATCTGCTCTCCCGTCTGGTAGATCAGAATACTCAGCGCTCTTCGCTCCGTCTGGAGTCAGAAAAAGATACACAGAGTATCTATGTACACCATGCGGTGGAATACATCCGCGCTGCCTACGCAGACGGTATCAATGTCACAGATGTGGCGAATCATGTCGGCATCAGCCGTACCTATCTGAATAATACATTTCAGAAGGATCTCGGGATCTCCGTTCAGAAGTTTCTGATCGATTTCCGCCTGCACAGGGCCGCAAATCTGCTTCTGAGCACGACGCGCCTCGTCTCCGAGATCTCAGAGGCTGTCGGCTACGATGACCCCCTCGCCTTTTCCAAGTCGTTTAAGAAAAAATTCGGGACGAGCCCCAGACAGTACCGGGAGCTTCGTCAGACACTGGATCAATACCATGAAAAACAATAATCTTTTCCGAAAACTCTGGCGTCAGCTGCTCGAAGACAGTCTGATTTTTGCTGCATTTCTCTGTTTCTTTCTTCTGACAAATGCAGTTTTCGGCTCGGTCTGTCCGATCGCCGCTCTTTTTGGCATCCCCTGTCCGGGCTGCGGAATGACCAGAGCCGGACTGCTTCTTCTGACCGGACATCCGGTTTCTGCACTGAAGATGCATCCTCTGATCTATCTGTGGATTCCCTATGTGCTTTTCTTTTTTTATGACCGGTACGCGAAAATCGTACAGACCTGTGAAAAAAACAAAGGCAGCTTCGTCAAACGAAGCCGCCTTCTGAAAATCGGTCTTTATTTTTTACTCGTGTGCATGATGCTGCTCTATCTTCTGCGATTTCTGCTGCACTGCCCGGTCAGAGTCCTGAGCCGCGGACTGTTTCCGGTCCTGTATCAGTCTCTGAAGTGATTTAGTAGATCGTATTCTGCAGTGTGGAGATGGTCTCCTGCATGTCTGTCGGAATCAGGATCTCATTCTCTACATAGTACATGCCGTCATACGGAATATGCTGCTGCTCCAGACCAAAGGTGCTGATCGTCGGCACCTGTGTGAGCAGCTGCACCATCTTGAGGTATCCGATATCATGCTGTACATATCCCAGAAGTGTCTGCACCAGGGATACCGCTGAACCTGCACCGAAATCTCCGTCTCCCATAGATGCGATGATCGCTGTCAGAACTTTTCTCTGTCTCTCTGTTCTTCCAAAATCTGATCCGCTTCCGCTGTAACGGTTTCTCATAAATCCAACAGTCTGATATCCGTCCAGATGTACCATACCGGCCTCTGTGATCTGATGTGCCTCTGACGGCTCACCGTTTGCCTCACACATGGTTGCAATATATCCGTTTGCAACTTCCATCTCATCTTCGGTGATCTCCAGATCCACACCGCCCACTGCATCTACCAGCGCGATCATGGAATTGAAGTCAACTAACGCATAGTTATCGATTTTCACCTGATAGTTGCTTGCGATCGTCTCAACGCAGAGATCTGCTCCGCCGTTTGCACAGGCAGCATTGAGCTTTGCAACGCCGACACCAGGAATATTTGCATATAAATCTCTCAGGAAGGAAGTAAGATAGATCGTTTCTTTTTCGTAATTGATGGTCACCAGGATCATTACGTCTGAATTTCCATACCAGCTGTCATCTCTGCGGTCCACACCGATCAGAAGTACATTGTAGGTGTCTTCTTTGGATGAGGCAGTACTGTCTGAAGCAGCGGCATCGGAGATATCCTCTGTCGTAACCTCAACGTAGGTCTCCTCTGCGGAATCCTCAGCGTAGACCTCCTCGGTATACTCTCCGTCTACATACAGTTCTTCCGGGACTTCTTCCACATACGCCTCTGTGTAGGTTCCTTCAAACACCTCTTCTGTGGATGCATCTTCTGCATACACCGGCATTACCGCTGCTGCGAGAAGCAGCATTCCTGTCAGCAGCGCCGTCATTCTTCTTCTCATTACTTTCTTACTCCTTCCATAAAATACAAGCGTTCAAGCTGATGATGCAAGCGTCAGATAAGCTCGCAATCGTTTTCAGATTAACATTATATTTCTGCCTCGTCAATCCGCAATATTGCACCAAAGTTGCAGCTGCGGACGCGGTACGCCTCGCTGAATATCGGAAGATTCTCTGTTGGGTGACGTTCTTGCACATTTAGACACAAAAACCCCCGGCACAGTCGGTGGGGAGTCCAGCCGGGCCGTGCCAGGGGTCATATTTTCATTATTTATGCTGCCGCTTTTTTTCTGGTGGAACTGTATACCAGATGGGTCAGCGGACTGAAATATAAGATGCAGGTCACGATACAGTATACCGGTGTCAGTGCTGCCCACTGTGCAAGTCTTCCCGGCATGATGCTGTAGAAATTATAGCCGTTGATCAGTACCAGTCCGGCGGTAGTGCTTACCAGAGTGGCAAGAACTGAGGTCACCACTATGGATACGCAGATCACTGCTGTCATTTTTTTCTTTCCACCGCTGATCTTTGCAACTGCCAGTCCCGGGATCACGCCCCACAGAATTGCGGAAAATGTGATCAGCGGATTTACCGCATAGCCTCTCATGAAGCAGCCAAGGATATCTGAAACCAGTCCCACGGCTCCTCCGCCTACCGGTCCAAACCAGAGTCCGGCAAGGATCGTTGCCACCGCTCCGAGTGTGATGCGTGCAAATCCAAGCTCAATTACTGCGATTCTGGTAAGTACAATATTCATTGCAGCCAGAAATCCCAGGAAGATCAGTGTATAGGTGTCCCACTTTGCTTTACTTTTTTTCTCCATCAAAAAAGCACCTCCATATTAATGTGAAAGTAAACGTACATGATCGTACAGGTAACTGTGTCCGCTTATGCGGGCATCATAGAAGATAAATAATATCCCTCCACATTATGAGATGCACTCATATGTAGCAACGGGTGCGGGAAATATATCGTAAGACCGACTCAATTCTCATTGCATCTACTTTTCGTTTCACGGCGACTCCCCAGCCAGTGAACACTTAACGCATAAATCCCTACTTCGCTATTATTTATTTGATTGTATTATACCATATATTTTTCCCAAAATTGCAATAACAAGTTGCACACTTTTGCTCCACACCACACCTG
>JAUNAF010000057.1 GCA_030527715.1 Eubacteriales bacterium | reverse complement strand
GGGACACTCTTTTTTTGCAAACCTGTCATTTATTACTTAACAGGAATGCTCCAAATCTGTGTTTTGTTGAGTATATCCTACCCTTTTTACCGGTTGCATACTACCAACTCTGCCTGTCAATTTGTAAATCAGCGGTTGCACCCGGCCAAAACACTCGATTTTATCTATTCGGAGCTATGCGATTTCGGGATGATTTTGATCGACAAGCTCGCTTGTGAGAGCAAAATCTTTCACGTAATCATATGACGCCCTTTATCTGTTTTTTCTGCGCAGCGGCTGCATAACGATCACCTGAGTTTCCTGTGCCTCTTCCGTTGTCACCTCACTGCTTTCGATCTTTCTCACGCTGTCCATCTCTTCGAGGAAGTTTTCTACTGTCGAGATCTCCCTGTAGCCGAAGCCTGCCTGATCATCCCGATAATGCATCGGAATCACGATCCGCGGTTTTAAATTCTTCATCAGCTTCGCCGCCTGCTTTCCGTCAATCGTATAATATCCTCCGACAGGAATCAGTGCCGCGTCCAGATCCTGCAGCTGTTCCATCTGCTCTGCTGTAAGCTCGCATCCAAGATCACCGAAATGTGCTGCCTTTTCATTTCCGGCGCGGATCACAAATATCTGACTGCGTCCCCGCTTTGCCCCCTGTACTTCATCATGAAATGTCTGAATTGTCTCCACGGAAAATACATCCTCTGCCGTATTCCCCGTCAGTGCAACCTCCGCACGTCCGTTGTGATCCCCGTGCTCATGACTGCAGAGTACCTGATCCGCTGTGACTGCAACAGGATCCAGCCCCGGAACACTGCCGTCAGCATAGGGATCAACCACGATACACCTTCCGTCTTTCTCAATTTTAAAACAGGAATGTCCGATCCATGTAATTTTCATTTCAAAACTCCTTTCTGATTGTAAAGCATCCCCACTTGATTTCCCTGCCTATGTTTCTGCGCCATAGAGACGGGGCTGCTTATCTTGCGGTAAAGCGGACATACGCAATCCGCTTCGCTGCTTGTCTGCGTTCAATGTCTTTTACGGAAGTAATTCTGGTTTTCCAAGAAATCTTCCGTAATTTTTCCTCTTCCCTGACACTTCTGGAAGTCCAAATTATGCCTTCGAGGATGATTTACGGAAGAAAGCAAGTACTAAGGGATATTTCTACCGTAAAATCCGGAGGAATTGCCTGGTATTCCTCTCTTTTCGTCTCTTCTGAAGCCAAATTTACGGAACTTTCCTGACAAATATATGGTTTACTTCCGTAAATACATAAAAATCAGAGATCAAGCTGTTGATTTTATGTCTGTATCACAAATATTTACGGTCAAAAATCATTCTTTTCCAAAATATTTCCGTAATCCCCGTGTTGGACTATCTGCTGGTACTTGTAAAACGGACATTCGCAATCCGCTTCGCTGCTTGCTCATGAAAGATTCTTCTGTCTCTGGCTCTGCTCTTTCACATGCTCGATCAATCTCTGAAAAGCTTCTGCAAAGTGCTTATCATCCTCTTCTGTTCTCTTTCTCGGTCCTTTCAGATGATTTCTGCTGCTGGCTCTTCTCGCCTTCTTACCAAGATGGCGTTCCATCAGCATCTGATCGATGTTGTCGTTCGTATACCATTTGCCCGACTGATGTATGCCGTACGCTCCTTTGCCAAGAGCCATTGCCGCCACACCGTAATCCTGGGTCACGACAATATCTCCTCGCCTGCAGGCGGTGATCAGTGCGAAATCCACAGCATCTGCACCGGCACCGATCACCCTGATTTCACTGTATTCAGAAGAAAGGACATGATTTGTATCACAGAGCAGCACCACCGGGAGCCCGTTTTTCTCTGCAATTTTTTCCACGATCCGCACAACCGGACAGGCGTCGGCATCTACAAATATTTTTGTCATGGTTTCCATTCTCTGCCTTTCATCATAATTGAATCGCATACAGCATACAGGTCAGCGGTATTCTTTTTCCCTGAATCTCCATCTCAATTTCTCTGGTCTCTTCACGGGTGAATCCCTTTCGGTCATAAAACTGATAGATACAATTATTGTCCGTATACAGGTAGAGCAGCTTTCCCGGCTCGCGCTTTCTGAGCAGCTTCACCATCTTTCCTCCGATTCCTTTTCCTCTCAGCTCCCTGTCAACTGCAAGGAAATTCATCTCACCATCCGGATCTGACCGCTTCTGAAACTCCTTCAGCATTGCTTCGTTCGCCTCTCCGTAAGAATTTGCTCCATTTCCTGCCGCCAGCCCCATCAGAAACTCTGTTACCCGTACGATCAGTCCGCCGCAAAATGAATGAAATTTTTTCTTTCTTCCCTTCATATCGATCATGAGAAGTCCGACCAGCTGATCATCTTCATATACAGAGAGCATGTCTGTCGTATGTTCCATCTCCATATACAGGAAATAAATTCCGTACAAATACTGAAAGAATCTGCTGTCTGAATATTTATCTACCTGCATTCCTTCCACTGTAAATTCCAGCGCTTTCTTATAATCTCTTCTGCGCAGCCGTCCTGTGCGATATTTCAGCTGTCCCATCTGATGATCCTTCCCGTTATCGTTATTTATCACCTCTGTCAATGATTCTCCAGATTGATTCTCATGTCGCAGGAAGTGCAGCCTATGACAGTATGACCATCTTCCTGTTCCAGTCTCTTCACTTCTTCACCGCAGAACGGACATTTCCAATCGATCTCCTGCCCTGCCTTCACAGCTTCCATCATGGACACAAATTTCTGTACATCGACAGTCTTCGGCGTACAGTTCTTCGTCCAATCCTCTTCCAGAGCTTTACACAGCTTTCCATTTTCATCTATGATCACTCTGTCTTTTGACTGAATCTGCTCATTTTCCAGCTCTCTGTCCGGAAACTTCCGAACAATCGTCTCTCCGGCACTGTTCTTAAGCGTCACTACCGCAAGCAGCGGCTGATCATCTGAGCGTTCCTCACATCCAAAATCGATATCTTCCTCAATTTTTATCACTTCGTATATCATCTTCCACCCCTCATTGCATTTCAGAAATCATATCTGAGTACGGCGCAATTTTTCACACCGAATGCAGCATACTCAGCATTTGTCATTTCGTAAAAATAGGAATTCAGTACACGCGAAATTCCATTATGCGCCACCAGAATATAGGTCCTGTGATCTGATTCTGCTTTCAGTTCATCCAAAAGATTATAAATTCTCTGTGCAAGAAAGAGCATGCTCTCGCCGCCCTCATATCGGCAGCAGAATTCCTCCTTTGCCTTTTTGAAATCAGCACCATTTCTCGGAGTAGATTCCCACTTGCCAAAATTCTGTTCCACCAGACGCGGCTCCTCCCGCATCGGGATCCCTGTCATCTCCGAAATATGTCGTGCGGTCTCTTTTGCACGCACGAGCGGCGAATAGAGGATCTCATCTGCTGTGATTCCTTCCTCCAGAATTTTCTTGCCGGTCTCCACAGCCTGCTGGTGACCAAACTCCGTCAGTTCAATATCCGTAGCGCCGCAGATTTTATTTTCAACATTCCAGACGGTCTGACCGTGCCGGACAAAATAAACGTGTCCCATGTGGTTCTCCTTTTTATGACTTCAATAACTTCTTTGATTCTTATCATCATACCATACTCTGCCGTCCCAAAATATGGAATTTTAAAATATCTTCAGCTCAAAGCACCGGGATTTCGACAAATTACTATTTTCCATTAAATTTACAGCGGAATCTAATGAAATCAATTTTTCCGCTGTATGACCAGCAAAAAATACAGCGGAATCTGTAAAAATCTTGATTTCCGCTGTATCCTGAATCTCTTACTTATACTTATTGCTGTGCCTTAAAATTATATACCGGCTTCATCACATCTATTACATCTACTGCCTCTCTGACTACATCGATGATATCGTCCAGTGCCTTATATGCCATCGGTGCCTCATCGATCGTCTGCTCACTCACGGAGGTAGTGTAAACATCTTTCATGGCTTCTCTGTATGCATCCATGTCCAATGTATTTCTTGCAGCGGTCCTGGACATCAGGCGGCCGGCGCCGTGCGGTGCTGAATAGTTCCACTCCGGATTTCCTTTGCCGACAGCCAGTATCGATCCGTCCCTCATGTTTACCGGGATCAGCACTCGCTCTCCTGCATGTGCAGCGATCGCTCCCTTGCGCAGGATCTTTTCATCTGTATCGATATAATTGTGCACCGTATGAAAAGAATCCACTGCATTCATCCCTGTCTTTTCAAGGAAAATCTCTGCCATCCTCTCCCTGCTCCTTTTGGCAAATGCCTGGCAGATCTCGATATCATGCAGATAGTCTTCCAGAAATGTTCCGTACAGCCAGCAGAGATCCTCCGGAACTTCCGGTGTCTTTCCCTCGTAATTCCGCTTCAGTTTCTTTAACGCCTCCTGGATCTCTGCCCGTTTTCCTGCCTCTTTATAGGTACGGATAATTTCCTCCCGTTTCTGAAAATACTCCTCTTTACCGGAATGCAGCTCCACAGCGATCTGCTGATAATACTCTGCGACCTGTTTGCCAAGATTTCTGCTTCCGGAATGTATCACGAGATAGTTGGTACCATCTGATCCACGATCGATCTCAATAAAATGATTGCCGCCGCCCAGAGTTCCCAGAGACCGCTCCAGCCTTTTCGTATCACGCAATGCACGGTAGCATCGAAGTCCTGTCAGATCAAACCTCTCCATTCTTCCCTCCCAGACATTTATGCCGGAAGGTATCTCATGACACACGGTATCTATTTTTTCAAAATCCAGTTCTCTGCCATCCAGCTGAACGGTAAACATACCGCAGCCGATATCCACGCCCACAATATTCGGACAGACCTTTTCTGTCACTGTCATGGTCGTTCCTATTGTACATCCTTTACCTGCATGAACATCCGGCATGATCCGGATCCTGCTGTCTCTTGTCAGCTCATAATCGCACATGCGGCGAATCTGCTCAATCGCCTCATCCTCGATCACCTTTGCATAGCAGACTGCCGTATTTACCTTTCCCGCTATTTCTAACATGATCCGTCACCTCCATTCTTTTCCATTCTTCTTCATTCTTCTCAATTCTTCACAATTCACCACATTTCTTCTCAATTTATCTTCATACTGCTTCTTTACGAGTTTTTACACTTACTATGCCGCGATACAGGCATAGCGCTCACTTCCCAGTATCTCCATCATCAGCTGATACGGATCCTTGATCTTTCCTGCCACCATATAGAATATCCTTGGTGTCACTCCTGAAACCAGCGCCACACCCTGTTCATTTCTCCTGACCGGCTGCTGGCAGTTTCTGGACTGAACATTCCAGAAGACGATCTGCGGCAGCTGATATCCGCAGGCTTCGTATTTTTCTTTCGCAGAAAGGAAATTTGTCTTTGACGCATTGTATACACAGCGGTCAAATTCCATGTCTGAAATAATCACCAGTTTTGCCGGCAGTTCCGACTGCGGAAGCCTGTGTTTTACAGCGGTTCTCAGAATCAGATCAAACACTGCCTCAAGATTTGTGTTCGCGATCTCTGCGAAGCTTGCAATATAGCGAAGCCTCTCCGCAAAGTTGTCTCCCTTAAGTTCGATCAGCTGCGGCCGTCTGGAAAATTCAATAAAATGATCGTGAAACCTTCCCCGGTTATGCTCCGCGAGATAAATCCCCATAGACAGTGCAACTGCCGCCGGAAGCGGTTTTCCTCCATACATAGATCCCGAAGTATCGATCACAGCAAGCATATTTTCATCACTTCCATAATCCGGCAGAGAAGCCCAGGTAGTGTTCAGCACAGACTTTTCCTCCTCGGTCATCGACTCCAGCCTGCCTCGTCTGTCCCATCCGGACAGGTAAGGTTCCACAAGCTCATATGGTGCAATATTGGAAGCATTCAGCTGCTTTTTCCCGGACTGAACCTTCACAAGGAAGTCATTGTACCGCTCTTCATCGTTTCTCATAAAAGCCTTTCGATATTTGTACAGTGCCCTGGACGGCTGCTTTTCATAAGAAAAACTGTAATCTTTTTCGCGTAGATTATTTTCAATGATCCGAATCTTTGCCCTCAGCTTCACCAGTGCTTTTCGATAGTCAGCATCTGTCATGCCAAAGGCTCTGCACAATTTTTTTGCGCAGCGTTTCGTCTGTGGATTGGATGCATTCACAGACGGCAGCCACTTTCCCAGCAGAGATACCTGCTCCCCTTTTTCCAGCTGTTCCAGATCTCTGAAAAACTGTTCTCTCAGATATGCTTCCGCTGTCTTCCCGCAGCCGGTATCCAGAAGCATCAGCAGATCGTCAAATCGGCCATATTCTGCAATATAGCTGATATTTTTCATGACAGCCGCCGGCTCATGCTCTGCCAGCCATGCAAGAATGACCCGAAATACTCTCCTCTCGCCAAGTCCGCCTCTGATATCTCTGGTATAAAAGAGAAGTTTCATAGCCAGATCCGGCTGCTCCGTATAGGCACGCAGAAATCTGACAATAATTTCCTCATCAGCTGCCGTGCGCAGAGCACCTGCGGTCGCAAACAGGTCCAGGCAGTGTGATCCGGTCGATTCCAGAGTGACTGCTCTGTTTTCCGTATAAGTCAGATTTGCTTCCTGTTTCATAACCTCCAGCATATTAAACTCCTCCTTCACAAGGCACCTTTTTCCACAGGCAAAAGCCTGTGCAGTCGTTTTTTAAGAACGATGGATCGATAATGTATTTGCTGCCAGTGCCTTTTTGATTACACTGACAGTCTATCCCATGCCAGTCCCTTTATCACGGAAAAAAAGTTGCGAACATCACTGTCCGCAACTTTTCTGCTCTATCAATCTTCGTTTTATCAGATTTACAAAATGTACCGGCTCTGTCACCTTCAGTCTCGGTCCAAAAGAAAGGATCCGGATCACCAGCTCTGTCTCATCTTCCTTATCATAGAAGACCGTGATCAGATACTTATCCTCCCCCAGCCGTTCCGCCTGCTTCTCAAAATGTGCAAAATGCATCAGCACTCGTTCAAGGGCATTTCTCTGATCCGTCAGCTCAAATTTTACACTTCTCGGACGCGGAGCATTTCTTCTCTCCAATGCGAATCCTCCTCCACCCTCGTAAGGACTGCAGCTGAGAATCCTGCCTATATTGACGGTATTTCCAAAATAACTTCCTTTGCCGATCACTCTGAATTTATCATCTTTCTCAGAGTACTCCAGAGATTCCGGAAAGATCAGGATCTGAATGATCTCCCCTCTCCGGTTCTTCTGCTCTATCCGCAGTGGATATCTGTTTCGGATGGCATCCAGCACCTGCCGGAAATTCTTTTGATAGGACTCACTTTCGTAATCATCTCCGTCGCTGTATCTGTCAAAGATTAGCAGATCCTCCGGATAAAACAGCGGCTCCACCTCCGGGAATTCCAGAATATCTCCGGTAAACAGCCGTATCCTCGGATCCATGCCGATCGCCTTCAACCAGCGTTTCTGCAGAGTCGTCAGCGGCATATTCGGACTGTGTTTCAACGGCGTCGTTCCGTCAGACTTCAGCAACTGCCAGCGCTCCTCCTGCAGTGCAGACGGAATACTGAGGATGCTTTCCTCAAACGCATATTTCTCCACGATCTCCCGCAGCTCAGCCTCGGAGACCGGATGCTCCACAGCTGCTCTCAGAATTTCTGCGACTGCCTGATAATATACTCCGTACAATTCAGAAAAAAACATCATTCCTCACCGCCTTTCAGACCGTAGATCTCATACAGCTCCCTGAGATCTTCCCGAAACTGCCTCTCGACCTCGGGGTTTGAAAAATGAATTTCTGTAATTCTGCAAATAAAGGTACGGATCCACGGCAGCAGTTCGCTGCTGTCATACACATCCGCAGAAAACCGGCTGGTAGTCTTATCGATCTGTTCCACTGTCCCACAGCGCTTTTCGCGCTCCAGACGTCTGTGGATATGATGTTCCTCAGCGGAATAACGCACGGTAAATTCGACATGTTCCATACGATTTCCGGATCTGCTCTGCGTGCTGACACCCCACAGATGCGGAAGCATATCTTCCAGATGTCTGCGCAGCTCATCAAAATTCTCACAGATCTCCTCATACTTCACGGAACGGATAAAATCTGTGCGAAAAGACATGATCCTTCGGATCCGAGGTACGTATGCCATAAGATACTGACGGCCATTCTGCACGCTGACCATGATCTTCAACGGCACGACCCAGGTTTTCACCGTCTGACTCTGCTTCTTGCGATAATTTGCAGATTCCAGCGTAACTGATCTCTTTTCCTGCATTGCCTGAAAAAGCGAGCAAAGGATCTCACTGTCCAGCGTTCCGGTGATATAGTGATGCTTGAAGGCCAGATGTTCTGCTGCCTCGCCCACACGCTCTTCCTTGTCCATCAGGCAGGAGCCGATCACACCGCACGGAGCAGTCTCAGAGAAAAAATGCAGAATATCTCTGTCATAAACTTCTGCCATGCCTGCCCTTCGGTAATACATGGTCTTTCCTCTTTTTTCTCCCGTAACGATTCCTTCAGAAATATACTCCTTCAATTTTTTCCGAACCGTCGAAGCATCAAACAGCCTGGGCTCACGAAATCCTTCCAGCGCCTCATCGATCTGTTCCATGATCTCACTCAAAGAATATGCTTCTTCAGGAGTATTCAGGATATCCATCAGCAGAAAATGCAGCGTGATGTCCCCATCCGTAAAGCTCTTTGCTTTCCACGCCTTAAAAAACGGATTATGTCTGGTTTCCCTTGTATCGATGGACAGAAAGACATTCTTTCCTTCCTCCGTTCTTCGGAAATGCATGTAACTGCCCAGCCAGCTGTCCACACGCCTGCGCTCATTGTCATAGGAACGTGCGCTTTTCCTGGTATATTCATCCCTGCTTTTGAATCCGTAGACATAAAAATCCCGCATATATTCCCGGATACGATTAAAGTTTTTGATCAGCTCACTGTAAGCCATGACTTCCGCTCTTTTCCCCCTTACTCCTTATGATATATTTACTGTCATATCACAGTTTCTGAGGGAATGCAAACCGGACTCTTTATGCTTCTGAGATCGCCTCCACCGGACAGCTGCTGATCGCTTCTTCTACTGCACTGTCCTCACCTGCTGCATAGGCTTCTGCCTTTCCCTCCTCATTCATGCGGAATACCTCCGGAGCGATTCCCTCACACATTCCACATCCGATACACATTTCCTGATCTACACATGCTCTCATTTTTTCATTCTCCTTTTCTGATCTCAATTTTTATTACTCCAGCACCAGAAGCAGTGCCATCTTAAACTTTTTCACCGCTGTCACAGAATGTCTTCCCAGCTTGTCAAACTTAAAGGTCTCTCCCGCCTTGATCGCATACTCTTTTCCTTCATAACCGATGACAGCCTCACCGTCCAGCGCAAATACCAGTGCCTCACCCGGCGCTGCATGCTCGGAAAGACCGGTGCCCTCATCAAAGCTCATGATCACAAATTTAAGATTTTCATCATTCACCAGATCCATGTTTACGATTTTTCCATCCTGATACGGAAGCAGCTCTGCCAGCTTAAATACTTCCCCCGCCTTTAATACTTTGTTCATTCTGCTCTCCTTTCGAAATTCTACTTCCAGATATACCGTATCCGTCCCGGCTGCCATACCTACGGAAACATTACAGGGTGTGAGAATACTTTCCCCGACAGAGAGTTTCTTTTTCTCTCCATCTGCCGTGAATACCTCCAGTTCTCCGTCATAGACGGTCAGAAGCTTGTGATATTCATAATTCTCCGCACTGATGCTGGTTCCGCCGGCGAGTGCAAACACCGAGATCCCGATCTCATCTTTATGATAGATCTGTTTCGAAATAGTACATCCCGGCACCGGTCTGTTTTCCTGTGCTGTCTGTATGATTCTTCCAGCCTGCTCTTTTATGATCCTCACCCCTTATCATTTTTCTCTGTCAGGTTTCTTCTGTCCTCCTGACACTTCATACTCTACCGCGGTTTTCAGATTCTTTCTGTTGCTGTGGCAACAAATATGCTTCGAATCCGTCAAAATCTGTGCTATACTTTTTGTAGTAAAGCGGACATTCACAAGCCGCGTCCATATTTATAGAAAGGAATGATTCTGCTGTGAGAATTTTATCTGACTGTAAAGAATTTCTGCCGGTCCTCTCAGGAACCAATCTGCTGATCAATATTCCGGAGGACCATTATCCTTCGGTATTTCGTTATCTTAAGGCATCGATACGCCGGTATGAAAAAGAGGAATTTATTCAGAGACTCGGAGAACCGCTTTTATATTCCGGAATTGTATTAGACGGGCTCATTGAAGGATCTTTTATCAATGAGAATTATAACAAGATCAATATGAATCATTTTTCGGCAGGAAGCTCATTTGCGGAAGCGCTGGCCTGCATGCAGACACCTCACAGTCCGATCCAGCTCAAGGCACTGACCGACTGTACGGTTATTTTATTTGACTTGCATCAGATCCTCTCGGACTCAGACTGCCCCTGCACACATCAGCAGACTCTCTCAAAGAATCTGATCCGGATCCTTGCGAATCAGAATGTTTTTTCCAATCTGAAACTCCGCATCGTCAGCCAGAAGGCTCTTCGCGACCGGATCCTTATGTATCTCTCCAGTCTTGCACCGGATTCCGAAGGCTGGCTGCATATTCCCTTTTCACAGACAGCGCTTGCGGAATTTCTCGGTGTCAACCGGAGTGCCATGTCCAGAGAACTCGGACATATGCAGGATGAAGGACTTCTGTCAGTCGATGGCAGATCTATAAAACTGACTCTGGCTGCATCATCCAGTCAGCCTTAGAAAGAAGCGGTCTTCCGACGCCGATGAAATCTGCGATATCTTCAGCGATCAGTTTTTCTGCATCGTCAAGTGTCTTAACACCTCCGGTCAGCAGAACCGGCACGGAAACTTCCTTTCGGACTGCTGCAGACATATCTCCAAAATATCCCGGCTCACTGTGCCCCTTTCTCAGATAGCGGCACATACCGCCGGTCAGGCTGAGCAGTTCAATGCCCTCTGCTGCAATGATCTTTGCCGCTTTGACTGCATCCTCCAGAGTATTTCCGCCATCCATATCATCATATCCGCCCAGACGCACGGAAATCGGATAATCTGCCCCTACCTCAGCTCTGACCGCACGCAGCACCTCACGATGAATACGGAGACGGTTTTCCAAGGTCCCGCCATACGCATCTGTTCTGTGATTCGTGAGCGGGGAATAAAACTGATTCAGCAGATAGGCATGCGCCGAATGAATTTCAATGCCGTCATATCCTGCGTTCTTCGCTCTTCTCGCTGCTGCAACAAATGCCGTTATGACCTCTGAAATTTCTTCCTCTGTCATCTCCTTCGGTGCCGTCTCATCTCCCATACGAGGAGTTGTCGGAAGGACTACCGCGCTCGGTGCCAGTGCTCTGCTTCCGGTCACTTCACTTGGGGATGCACTTCCTGCAAAGTTCAGCTGTGCAAACACCGGCGTTCCCTCCGCATGAATAGCATCCACCAGTCTTTTCAGTCCCGGCAGCTTATCATCCTCAGCGATGGACATCTGATTTGCCTTTGCTTTTCCTTTTTTACTGATATAGGTATGTTCCGTGATGATCAGTCCGATATGCGGATTTTTCGCACGTTCTCTGTAATAATCGATCACCTCATCTGTCACGAAACCGCTTGCATCACATTTATAAGTACCCATCGGCGGCATAATGATCCGCCCATTCAGTTCCAGATTTCCGATCTTCACCTGCTCTGTAATCATTCCCATTTTTATCCCCTTTACTGTCACATATATCTGCAAAGTTCTGTTCCGACTGTCGTTTTCTCTGAATGTCCGGAATATAGTACCGTGTCTGCAGGAAGTGAAAAAATCCGATTCACAATACTCTTCTGCAGCTGTCTCATATTTCCTCCAGGATATCCTGCGTTTCCGATATTTCCTTTAAAGATAGTGTCTCCCACGAAGGCAATGCTCTCCTGCTGATTATAAAATACCACGGAATCAGTTGTATGACCCGGTGTATGCAGGACCTGCAGTGAACATCCCGGATCCGACTTTGATTGCACTGCCTCACCGTCCTTCAGATACACTGCCTCTTCCAGCATACTCCACCTTCCGCAGTAAGCTGACAGATTCTGCCTGGTATCTTTCAGATACCGCCCTCCATTCTCATGGATCATGTACGGAATCTGTAACTCTTCACTGATTTTCTGCACGGCCCCGGTATGGTCGAAATGTCCATGAGTCAGAAGTATTTTTTCCACTACCCATCCATTTTCCCGTATCATAGTCAGAAGCCTGTCCGGTTCGGCCCCCGGATCAATGATAAATCCATGCTTCGTCTTTTCATTAATGTAGAAATAACAGAACGTCTCAAAGACATCCTTTACTTTCACTGTCCGAATCATGCCTCTCTCCTGCTAATGACATCCGTCAATTCCGCAGCTTGCTCCCTGCGGAAATATCTCTGTTTTCTGTTCTTCTGCAATAGCTTGCAGTGCCTGCATAAATGCCTCTTTAGGTCTGGCACCGCTGATGCTGTATTTATGGTCAATGACAAAGAAGGGTACCGCACGCACTCCGACACGCTGAGCTTCTGCTTCATCAGCGCGCACTTCCTTTTCATAGAGATCGCCATCCAGCAGTTCTTCGATCTCACCTCTGTCGATCCCTGCTTTCACACCCAGCTCGATCAGCAGCTCACGATCCGTCAGTTCCTGATTTCTCGTAAAATACGCATCAAACAGATCTGTCACCAGCTGATTTGCACGTTTCTGATCTCCTTTGGACTGTACAAGCTTTGTCAGTCGGTGTGCATCCAGCGTATTGGTATATCTGGTGTCTGCATACCGAAAATCAATTCCTTCTTCTTTTCCGAGTTTTGAGATATGCTCGATCTGATCTGCTGCCCTTTTCTCTGAAAGCATATATTTTCTGGCAAAACGCTCAACCGTTGTTCCATGATAATCTCTCGGAGCTCCCGGATCCAACTCAAAGCTCTTCATCTCCAGCTCTATGACATCCTGCAGATTCAGCTCCTCGATCACCTTTTCCAGTCTCTTTTCTCCAATATAGCAGTACGGGCACGCATAATCTGACCAGTATGTAATTTTCATGACAGTTCCTCCTCATCATATCTGTATTTTTTTCGAACTCGTTCTATAAATCTTATAGCATCATTTTTCTTCTTTGTCAACATTTTTTAGAACAAGTTCGATTTTCTATTGATTTCTTCTTTTTCATAGGGTATGATGCTATCAGAACTACTTTTCAGGAGAATACTATATGAAAGATCAGAAAAAACTGCAGAGCCGTCAGCTGGAAAATAAACGTAAGATCATTGATGCCACCGTCTCACTCATAAAAAAAGAAGGGGTCGACAGCATCACAGTCCGCCGCGTATGCGACGTTGCTGGAATTGCCACCGGCACCTTCTATTATTATTTCAAAAATAAGGATGAGCTGCTTTTATCCTTTATTATGGAATCTTCTTTCGAGGATTTCGAATTATGCACACCGCTCTCCGATCCTGCCCACCGTATCCTTGAATTATATACGATTCTTGTGGATAAGTATCTCTCTTTCGGCAGAGAATTCATGCAGAGCTTTTACACACCTGCAAATACTGCGCTTGCCTCCTATATGAGCGAGATCGACGGTGCGTTTCTGCCCGGCACGGTCATGGCACGCTGCGAATCCGAGATCCGACTTGCACAGGAGGCCGGATTCTGTGATGCTTCCATAAACGCACATGAGGCATCTGAGGATATCTGCGCCATTGTAAAAGGAGCGATCTTTGAATATTCACTGAACTGCACTGCCTATGATATTCATGCTGCACTCGCTCGGATGATCACCCGCTATCTTGCCTAATGATATCTGCCTGTCATCCAGATATTGTATATTCCGGTGACATAGAACCATCTGCACGGAGATTCAGAGCCACCCTAA
>JAUNAF010000009.1 GCA_030527715.1 Eubacteriales bacterium | reverse complement strand
GTAGAGCAGAGGACTGAAAATCCTCGTGTCACTGGTTCGATTCCGGTTCTGGGCACGAAGCGAAGGATCTATGAAGGCAATGCTTTCATAGATCTTTTTTCATGCCAGGCATGTAAAGCGAGTGTTCGGTGAATGTTCGTTTGCTCAGTATACAAGGCAGGCTTCTGGCGGCTGTGAGAATGCATACATAAAGAATCGAATTTATAAACTTGAATTTTATATTTTGTTAAATATATAATCATAATTTGCTCATAATTTCATTCTATACTCAAAATTGTATATTAGCAGTCTGCTAATATACTTCATAACTCACACTTCGCAGCATCACACATGCTGCGAAGTACTCCCTCAATAATATTTTTTCTCTTTTTTTAAGGAGCTGTGTATCCGCAGGTTTTCCCGGCAAACGAAAATCTGCAAAATACACAGCTTCTTTTTTAATGAAAAATATACATAAAACACAAAGGAAATTTTCAAGATAAGAAATCTTATAAAATCTTGTATCAAAGGATTTCTCGTGTTAGTATGAAATAGAGACAAATTGTCTAAATCATTATTTTCAACACGTTTACAGCAGAATTGGACAGATTTGTCTGAAAAGTAACTGGAAACAATGTTGGCGCAAAGAGAGAAGATGGGGGTGAAAAGCTAATGATCGAGACAATAACAAGGATCAATGGTGCAGTGAACGGCTTTATATGGGGGGTACCCGCAATGGTCTGCATTATCGGTGTTGGATTGTGGATAGCGATCCGGACCGGATTAGTTCAGATTCGTAAGTTCGGCTATGCCATCCGCACAACGCTGGGAAAAGTTTTCTCGAAGGAGAAAGCTTCAGAAGGATCGGTAACACCCTTCCAGGCGGTCTGTACCGCACTGGCCGCGACTGTCGGTACCGGTAATATAGCCGGAGTAGCAGGAGCGATTGCCATCGGCGGACCGGGTGCTGTTTTCTGGATGTGGTGCAGTGCTCTTCTGGGAATGGGCACGAAGATGGCCGAGGTAGTTCTTGCGGTTCATTATAGAGAGAAGAATGAAGATGGAGACTGGGTCGGCGGACCAATGTACTACATCAAGAACGGACTTGGAAAGAAATGGCTTTTCCTGGCCTATATTTATGCAGTACTTGGCATCCTGACTGTATTTGGTACAGGTAATGCAACACAGGTAAATACGATCATCAGTGCGATCGGAGCTGCACTGAACAACTTCAATGTAGTCAGCGCAGAGAGCTTTGCTCAGTATAAACTCTGGATCGGTATCGCGATCGCGGTTCTGGTAGCGCTGGTTCTGGTTGGCGGTATCAAACGTATCGGTAATGTAACAGAAAGGCTGGTTCCGTTTATGGCTCTTCTGTATGTGATCCTTGGACTTGGTGTAGTGATCATGAACTACCGCACACTTCCGCACGTATTTGCTTCTATTTTCCAGGGCGCATTCTCCCCGAGAGGATTCACCGGCGGTGTAGTAGGAAGTATGTTCCTGAGTATGAAGAAGGGTATCTCCAGAGGTATCTTCTCTAACGAGGCTGGTCTTGGTACCGGTTCTATCGCTCATGCAGCAGCAGATACCGACGATGCAGTGCATCAGGGTATGTTCGGTATCTTCGAAGTATTTACAGATACGATCGTTATCTGTACATTAACTGCTCTTGTAATCCTTACCAGCGGAACACAGATCGTTTATGGTCAGGCTGCAGGTGCTGATCTTACCATCAGCGGATTTACATCAACCTACGGTGCATGGATCTCTATCTTTACAGCAGTTGCACTTTGCTGTTTCGCATTCTCCACGATCATCGGTTGGGGACTTTACGGAACACGCTGTATCGAGTTTATTTTCGGCAGTAAGGTCAACAAGCCGTTCATGATCGTCTACTCACTGGTAGCGATCATCGGTGCAACACTTGATCTTGGTCTTATGTGGGATATCGCAGATACCTTCAACGGAATGATGGTAATCCCGAACTTGATTGCCCTGTTCCTGCTTTCCGGAGTAGTTGTGAAGCTTTTGAAAGAACATTTCGAAAAGAGGGGCGAAAAGGCCTGAAAACAGAATATCGAATGAATTTTGATGAGAAAGCAAAAGAACCTGTCGAATAAGGCAGGTTCTTTTTTATGATAATAGAAGGTTCGCGGAGCGTTCATTCTATTGCTTGAATGTCAACGTATTCCGGTATTTCCACAGAAACAGAGTTTTCAAGGACAGATATCCACAGAAAACACAGGAGAAGTGTTTTGCAGGTGGAAAAACGGAGGAAGATATGATACGGTAAGTGGACAAGACCAAGGAAAGTCAGAAAAGAAAAAGGAGAAATCGATGAGACTTTATATTGTTCGACACGCAGATCCGGATTATGAGCATGATTCTCTTACCGAGACCGGATGGAAGGAAGCGAAAGCCCTGGTTCCGCGTTTTACCGGAATGGATATCAAGAATTTTTATGTATCACCGCTGGGAAGAGCAAGGGATACCGCGTCTTTGACTCTTCAGGCAATGAACCGTACCGCGGAAGTCTGCGACTGGCTGAGAGAATTTCCGGCAAAAATGAATATGAAAAATTATCCGGAACTTCAGGCTGCCTATCCGGATACGAAATATGACAAAGACGGAAATTCAGAGAGAATTGTCTGGGACATGCTCCCGTTCTATCTCAGTGAGCATCCGGAGTATCTGGACCGGCATCTCTGGAGAGAGAGTCTTGCAGCAGTCAACAGTGATATGATCGAGTGCTATGATCGTGTCATCAGGGAGTTTGACAGCCTTCTGGCAAAGCACGGATATGAGAGACGCCAGAATTATTATTATGCAGAGAAGGCAAACCGAGACACACTTGTCTTTTTCTGTCATTTTGGACTGGAGTGCGTACTGTTGTCTCATCTGCTGAATGTATCACCGTTTGCTCTCTGGAGCGGGACCGTATTTGCACCTTCCTCTGTCTCACTGATCCGTACAGAGGAACGCCAGGAGCATATTGCTTATTTCAGAGCAGCACAGCTCGGAGATGTATCACACCTGTATGCAGCAGGCTATGAGCCGTCCTTTGCAGCGCGCTTCTGCGAGACCTTTGACAGCATGGATGAGCGGCATTAAGGAAAGAGATAGAAAAAGCTGTTCTGGCATGAAATGATGAATTTTCCGGGCAATAAAAGCACAGCAGAACAGCGCAGGAGCTAGGGCGGGCCGGGCATTTGTGAACAGCGCTGAATCTGGAACAGCCTGGCAGCTGCGGAGGGGGGGCAAAATTCGGGATTACGGAAGTAAATTTTGAAAAACAAATTTTCACCCGTAAATTTTGGGTGAAAAAGCAAAAGTTGATGATCAAAAATGGGAAATTACGGAAGTAGATGAGAAGATTAGCTAGTTTGTTCCGTAATTCTCGTGAAAAATAGGTTTGTCAGGGCAAAAAAAGATCAAGAATTCTTATTTTTACGGAAGAAAGCAGCAATATAAGCTGAGTTCTTCCGTAAATTTTGCTTTTCAGGAAAATATCAGGCTGAATTGGGCTCTATTTTACGGAAAAAATCAATGTTATGATACAGAAATTCCGTAAATCATGTTTTTAGCGTTAATTCCAGATGGAATATCACAAAAAATAAAATGAAAATCACATAAATATTGAGAAAACAAGGAAAATATGATATGTTGGAATAAAAGGAAAGTAGATAAGTAGAGGAAAGGGGGCAGGATATGAAAAGACTGATAGAAGAGCTGGAGAATAGGAAGATGGAATTGGAGAATCATATTTATGAAGCGGAGAAGTATCTGGCAGATGCACCGGAAGGAGTCTTAATACTGAGCAGAAGCAACAGAACGGATCAATATTATCGACTGACAAAATCCGGAAAAAAGTATATATCCAAAAAAGAGCAGCAATTACTTCATGATCTGGCACAAAAAGAGTATTTTCAGGAATATCTGAAAACGGCAAAGAAAGAATTGGTTCAGATAGAGGAACTGCTCCAAAATTATACTGCGATGCAAGTGAATATAAAAAACGGACTTACGGAAAAAGACAGCAGGATGCTGGGCGGCGGAAAGAAAAACAGGCGCAGAGCAGTCATTCAAAAATATATTGCGCCGTTTGAGATCAGCGACGAGGAGTATCTGAGGTCCTGGACGGAAGTTCAATATCAGAAAAAAGAAATTGATGTGGCATCGGAGGATGCCATTATCACAGAAAAGGAGGAGATCGTAAGATCAAAGTCAGAGAAAATCATCGCAGATAAATTATTTTCCATGAATGTGGCATACCATTATGAAAAACCTCTGTTTCTGGAACCGGTGGGATACATCTATCCTGATTTTACAGTCTTGAATCTGGCTGAGAGAAAAGAATACTACTGGGAGCACTTTGGTATGATGGATCAGCCGGAATACTGCGTATCTGCGATAAGGAAGATGGAGACGTATATACGAAATAACTATTATCCCGGGAGAAATGTGATTTTTACATTTGAGACCAGAGAACATCCACTCAACGTCAGAAGCGTAGAGAAACAGATTAGAAAATATCTTCTTTCATAAAGTACAGACAAGAGTGCAGACAATCCAAAAACTCTTCAATACGGTTGTTCTCAGTTTCTAAAAGTGATAAACTTAATATATATCATGTGTAACAATGACAGGCTCTTTAGAAGCAGCAGTTGATTTGACAGGTCATGGGATAAAAGGGGTGATGTTACAGGATGAAAAAATACAGGCTGTTTGCGTCTGTGTTTCTTATAGCAGTCTGCGGGATGAACATGGGAGGATCACCGCACGATTTTACAAAGAAAGTTTCAGCGGAAGAGTCAGTGGAAGCGTCGGTGGAAGAAGCACAGTCGGAATCAGCATATGGGAAGCCGGCAGAGATCCTTTCTGTGGATAAAAAGATTGATATCAGAGATGCCTCCTCGGAGATCGTGACACTGACCTGTAAGGATGTGGACGAGAACACCAGAATCTTTCTGAACCAGAAGCTGTTTGAAAACTGTGTCTGGGACTATGAGCAGCAGACCGTGACGCTGTATCTGAATTACGAAGATTACTGTCTCTATGATCAGGTCAGTGTGATGCTGGCACAGAATGTGGATAACAGTTATCAGCAGGAGAGCAATATCGTCCCGATCGAGGTCATATCCTATGAGAACCCGGATGTCTATCACTATGACTGGGCAAATAAATATACCTTCATCTCGCATGCAGGAGGAAGTCTGTATGTAGAGCAGGAAAAAGAGATTATGAGGAAGGGCGAGATAGAGACCCTGACCATGGATCAGGAGTATCACTATACGAACAGTACCTCGGCTCTGGATCAGAACTATGAGAAAGGGCAGCGCCTTTTTGAACTGGATTTTTCCTATACCTCGGACCACGTGCTGATCGCCCGGCACGACTGGAGCAGTGAAATATCGAGGGCAGGCGATGAAAAAGATTCCCTTTATGAAAAAAACGGACTACCCAAGAGCTACCAGGAACTTCTGGAAGACACGGTCTACGGTGTGATGACGTTTGAGGAAGTCTGCGAATGGATGAAAGAGCATCCGGAAGTCTATATCGTCACCGACACGAAGGAGACCGGCGGAAAAGCTGTCCGCAAAATGTTTACAGATATGGCCGGGATCGTGGATAAGTACGGGGAGGATGTAAAAGACCGTATCATCGTGCAGGTGTACAGCAGAGAAATGTATGAGCTTGTGCGAAATATCTATCCCTGCCGGTCTGTGATCTATACCCTGTATCAGAGTACGGACAAAACGGCCGAGGTCGGAAACTTTGTTCAGAATTCACCGGTGAAGATCATCACGGTCTCAGAGAAAAAATTTTCCGAGGATCTTCTGGACAGGGTCACGCTTGCAAATGGAAAAATTTTTATTCATACGATCAATGATACCGAGACCGTGCGCCGTGATCTGGAAATCGGTGTTTCCGGATTTTATACAGACAGTATCACGGAGGAGGGCTGGAAGCAGAGCAAGGATTACAGAATTGTGCAGCTGAGAAACGAAACGGATCCGAAGGTCTATCAGGAAATGCTTCAGGACGAGGAGTTTCTGGTACTGAATACCGGAGATGAGAACGAAAGTATTCCGGAATATTTCGGAAACGAGATCCGCATTGAGGATGGATTGTTTTATAAAAATGATGTCTGCTGGAGCAGAGAAGAGAATGCCGGTCGGGAGTATGTCGTGTTTGACCGGACAAAGGAGGAACTTCTGGATATTGCAGTTTTTGAGGATGGACTCGTAAAGCACTGCCGCAGAAAATATATTCAGAAGCAGGAAAATCTGGAGTATCTTCTGCATTACCTGGAAATGCTTCAGAATCCGTCCTATCGCATCTACATCTCAGTCATGGGAGACGGCGGTGAACTGATGACGGACGGGATCATGGAGAGACTGTCACAGCTTGGCGTGAAGACCGATCTCAGGGAGCACAGGGGCAGCAGTTTTCTTGGAATCTATGAAAATAACGAGGCACTGTATGAGGAAGTATCGACAGAGGAGCTGAGTTACCGGACCGTGCTGGAGGGCAGAGCTGTGGAGATGGTCAGCAGCGGCAGTCACCGGTCAGACGGAACGGAAAAGAAAAACAAGGAGCAGAAAGCCAGCATCAAAATTGAAGGAAAAGAGTATGCGATGAACAGAAGCGGCCTGAACATTGCAGTGTGGGATACCGAACAGGGCAGTGTGATCAGCAATACCAGTTTTCATATGGGGATCCGGTATCTGCATCCGGACAAATAAAGGATAAAAGGCTGCAGAGTGTGAACGTCTGTAAGAGGCTCTGAATAGTAACAAAAATCTTATCAGAAAGGAATTGAGTGAGAATATGAGACAGAAAACAGTGAAAATGGAAACAAAGAGACGAAACGGCAGAAGATACGGAGCAATGCTTTTGGGAATGCTTGCTGTACTGCTGATGCTTTCCACTACGGCATTTGCCTCTGAGAAATCAGACGGTGCAAGAATGAAAAAGGTGCTGAAGTATTTCAAGGCAGGCAATTATGAGCTTGCGGAACAGTACGGAAGCAGTCTGCCAAAGTATGCGTCTGAGAAATGTGTCAAAAATATGCCGGCAAAGATGAAGAAGGCATATCGAAAAGTGTTAAAGAGCTATAAGCCGAAAGTTGCTTACACGATCGGAGAGAGCAAGTTTTATAATTCCGTGATGGCCTACTATCTGACGGATGTGGACAATGACGGAAAAGCAGAGCTGATGATCACTTACGGATCAGGTGTGAATGCAAACTTCTATATTTACAGATATACGTCAGGTAAGGCAGTCAAGGTATACGACGGCTATATCAGCTCAAACAGAACCCTGCACGCTTATCCGAAGCATAAAGGATTTATCTATCACGATGCGATTCAGGGTGGTGAAAATCTGGTAGTGGAGACATTGAAAGGCAGTTCACTGAAAAGTAAGGATTACGGACACCGTATGGCATACCCGTATCTGACCCTGGGACTTGAGCTGGACGGCCACAGCAGCTACTCAACTGCAAAGCACAGATATGTGCTGGATTATTCACCGTTGAAGTAATACGGACAGACAAAAAGAGAGTATCAATACAAAGGAATAGAAATGAACTTTCATACATTTGCAGTGTGTGCATATAAGGAATCTCCGTATCTGGAGGAATGTATCCAGTCTCTGCTGAAGCAGAGCGATCCGTCGGAGATCATCGTATGTACCTCTACCCCAAACGATTACATAAAAAATACGGCGGAGAAGTATCATCTGCCACTGTTCTGCAGAGAGGGAAAGAGCGATATTCAGGATGACTGGAATTTTGCCTGTGAGAAGGCGGACAGCGAGTATGTGACGGTCGCTCATCAGGACGACCGCTATCATCCGGAGTATGCAAAAAAACTCAAAAAGAAGCTGCGGCAGTATCCGGATACGCTGATCGCAATGACAGACTACCGGATCATCAATCAGAACAGCCAGGATCGCTGGGAGATCAGTCTGCTGATCAAGCAGCTCCTGAAACTTCCGCTGCGCAGCCCGCTGTTTGCAAAGCAGAGGTGGGCAAAGCGTGCGGCACTTGCTTTCGGAAATTCCGTGTGCTGTCCGTCAGTCTGCTATCATAAGACAAGGATCCATGGAAAAATCTTTCAGTCGGAGCTGAAATACGCGCTGGACTGGGATACCTATGCTGCGCTGGCAGAGAAAAAGGGAAGATTTACCTATCTGCCCAGCCAGCTGTTCTATTACCGGATCCATGACGGAGCGACATCGAAGGCGAGTCTGATCAGCCATCAGAAGACAGAGGAAGAGATCCTGATGTTCGGAAAATTCTGGCCGGGCTGGATGGTAAAACTGCTGATTCACTTTTACAAACTGTCCTACGGAAGCTATGGAAAGCAGTAAAATGGACAAAAAAGCTGTCCGCAGTAAAAAGCAGAAGAAAAACTATGGAAAATGCCTGCAGAAAATGGTAAGATACTGCGGATAATAATTTTAAGTGATGAAGGAAAATCATGAACAAAATCCTGGTAATGATTCCCGCATACAATGAAGCGGAAAATATAGAAAAGGTCGTGGATAATCTGATAGAGAATTATCCACAGTACGATTATGTGGTATTAAATGACGGATCTACGGACGATACGAGAAAGATCTGTGCGAGAAGGGGATACAATTTTCTGGATCTCCCGATCAATGTCGGACTGTCCGGAGCCATAAAGAGCGGCATGCGCTATGCCAACTGTTACGGTTACGATTATGTTCTGCAGCTGGACGGAGACGGGCAGCATGATCCGGCTTATATAGAGAAGCTCTGGAAATGCATGGAGGAGACCAATGCGGATATCATCATCGGCTCCAGATTCAAGACAGAGAGAAAGCCGTTTACCATGCGTATGATCGGAAGTCAGCTTCTGACAGCAGCGATCTGTCTTACCACAAGGGGAAAATATATCGGAGATGTCACCTCCGGAATGCGTCTTTTTAATAAAAAGATGATCAAGCGCTTTGGATATGATATTCACTACAGTCCGGAGCCGGACACACTTGCCTACCTTCTGAACTGCGGAGTAAAGATCGAGGAGGTACAGGTCACCATGCACGAGAGAACAGCCGGTGTGAGCTATCTGAATCTGAGAAGTTCCGCCTGGTATATGATGAAGATGCTGTTTTCAATACTGATCTTCCAGTGGGTGCGTGTAAGGGTAAAGGAGGAGAGCGATGTCCACAACTCTTAGAATACTTTTACTGATCGCAGCAGGAAGTACTGCGATCTGGATCCTTTATAAGATTCGCAAGCTGAAGGTAAAGATGGAGGATGCGATCTTCTGGATCTTTTTTGCAGTGATTCTTTTTGTGCTCGGATTTTTCCCGGAAACAGCCTACTGGCTTACCGGAAAGCTGGGCGTGATCTCGCCCGCAAATCTGATCTTTCTGATCATGATCTTTTTCATGATGGAGAAGATATTCACGCTGTCTATTCTGGTATCACAGCTGGAAGAAAAAGTCACCGTGCTTTCTGCAGAGGTGGCACTTCGTTCTCATCAGATGAAGGATGACAAGAAGGAAGAGGAGAAGACAGCAGCGGAAGAGAAAAAAGATTGAGGATACCTATGGAACAGAAAAAGGTCTCCGTAATTATTGCGGCATATAACCAGGAAAAATATATTGCTAAGTGCATTCGTTCCCTGCAGAAACAGACATATGCGGATCTGGAGATCCTTGTGATCAATGACGGAAGCTCGGACCGGACAGGAGAGATCCTGCATCGGATGGCGGATAAGGATCCGCGGATGGTCATATTTGATCAGGAGAACAGCGGAGTTTCCATTGCAAGAAACCGCGGTGTGGATGCATCGACCGGAAATTATCTCACGTTTGTGGACGGGGATGACTATGTGGAGGAAACCTACATAGAGGAGCTGGTGCGGACGGCACAGGAGAATCGGGCGGATATGGTGGTCTGCGGACTGACGAAGGTCACTGAGGACGGTCAGGTTCTTGAGTGCATCGTACCGGGAGAATATAAAAAATTTGAACATGAGGAATGGATATTCCGGATTTCGGCAGTCTGTGCACATCTGTACAAAAGAGAACTCTGGGAGAAGCATGCGATTCGCTTCTGCCCGGGTGTGCGCGGGGAAGATATGCCGATTTCTCTGTTTTTCAGCGGGGTATGTGAAAATATCAAAACGCTGAAAAAGGCAGGATATTACTATGTGCAGCATGAGGGCTCAGCCATGCATCAGTTCAGCGGTCTGAGAACGTACCGGCTGCCCTATGAGGCTCTGGAAAATGCCATTGTGCAGGCAAAAAAGAGCGGAATCGTCAACAGTCCGGAATTTTTTGAACTGTTTGTGCTGAGGATCTGTGCCACCTGTTTCTTTCAGCTGGCAGCAGGAGCTTCTCCGGAAAAGCTTCGGGAAGCGGCACAGTTCATCGTTCGGATCATCACCGGATATTTTCCGGAATATTATAAGAATAAGAAAACAAGGCTGTGTTCCTCACTGGAGATCCCTTTTGCGCAGAAGGCAGCAGTAAAGCTGCTGATCCTGCTGATCAGAACACGCCTGATTTATCCTGCAGCACGGGTGATGAGCAGGAAGGAAAAATAGATGAAAAACAGAAATGAAGCAGTGATCAGCTTTGTCATTCTCCATTACGGGGATCTGTCTGTGACGGAGCAGTGTGTGAGATCCATTCTTGAGATGGATCAGCAGGAAAACATCCGTATCGTGGTGATGGACAACGATGTTGACCGGCCGGAGACAGAGAGACAGAAGCTGTCAGAAAAATATCAGGGAATGGAGAGGCTGCAGGTCCTCAGAGTGGAAGAGAACGGCGGCTTTTCTTATGCAAACAATCTCGGCTACCGATATGCACGCGAGGTGCAGAACGCCGGATTTATCATTGTGGCGAACAATGACATTGAGTTTCCACAGAAGGATTTTCCACAAAGATTATATGAAAGTTATGAAAAGCAGAGAGCACATGTGCTCGGACCGGATATTATCCGGCAGGGCACCGGAGAACATCAGAATCCTCTGGACACCAGACTTCGGACGAAGGAGGAGACAAGGCGGACGATCAGAAGCAACCGCCTTGGTCTGAGACTGTATCCGGTGCTTTTTCCGCTTCTGTCATTTCAGATGAGGCGGATGGAGAGGCAGCAGACGACAGTGCGGCTGGCACAGTCAGAGAGGTACGCCAAGACTCAGACTCAGATCATTCCTTTTGGGGCGTGTCTGATCTTTACGCCTGCCTTCATAAAGCAGGAGAAAAAAGCCTTTGCTCCGGAGACCAGATTTTTCTATGAGGAGTATCTGCTGGCGAGACGCTGCAGAGAGAAAGCGTACAGGATCGTGTATGATCCGTCTATGAGAGTATTTCATGAGAGCGGAACAGCGACGAAGAGAAGCTATCGAAATGAATACCGGCGCCTGAGATTTGTGATGGAGCGCACGGTGGAAGCCTGTGAGATCTATCTCGTGCAGAAGGGAATTCCGGAGAATTCCGATACGCGCGAGTCGAACATATAGAATTTTAGAAAACGGTAAGGAAAGAAAAAGATGAACAAAGAGTCAACAACTATGGAAAAGTCAAAACTGATCGGAAGAATCAGAATGATCCTGATCCTTCTTCTTGGAGCAGCATTTTATCTTTACTGCTTCAAAAACTTTCTCGAAGTGAATATTTTCGGCACCAGATGGAAATTTGCGGTATTTACGGTATTTTATTTTCTGCTGATTGCCTGTTTTATATACAGAACACGCTCAGACAGATTTCGCTTTCCGACTACGAGAAGCGGATATAAGATACTGTATCTGCTGATCGCGCCGGCGGCAGCGCTGGTCATAGAGGAAGTGATCTGGAATGAAAATGTGCTTCATATTGCGCCGGCATATTTGCTGCTGAACTATGGGATATTTCTTCTGTTGGAACTGATTTTTTTGGGAGTTACCGCAAATATACGGATCGCCCGGTTCCTGATACATCTCTGTGGAGTGATCTATGGTCTGGTGAATCATTACGTATTGCTCTACCGAGGCAATCCGCTTCTGCCGTCAGATATTCTGGCTGCCAATACGGCAGCAGAAGTGGCCGGCGGATATACTTATGATCTCAGCAATTCGATCATTGTGGGTATCTATGGATTCCTGATCTGCTGTCTGTTATTAAGCTGTTTTCCGGCATTAAAGGAAAAGAAGACAACCTACAAAATGCGTATCGCCGGTCTGGCAGGGGCGGCGATCCTGATCTTCGGCATGAGCTACGGAACGCTGAATACACAGTTTTTTGATCAGCTTTCCATTCATGTAAGCGGCTGGAATCCGACGGAAAGTTATAAAAAGTATGGTGCACCGGTCAGCTTTACCAGCCTGATCCAGGACAGCTATGTCAGAAAACCGGAAGGTTATTCCGAGGACAAAGTAGAGGAGCTGCTGGATTCCTACGAGGAGAGCGAAGAGAAAACATCCGGGGATGAAAAGAAGGATATTCAGCCGAATGTGCTGGTGATCATGAACGAATCCCTGGCAGATCTCAGTATTTTTGGTGAGATCGGTGCGGAAAACTACCTGTCCAGAATTCAGAATACGGAAGGATATGTTCAGAAGGGATATATTTACACATCGGTCTACGGAGGGGGAACCTGCAATTCAGAGTTCGAATTCCTGACAGGAAACTCCATGTCGAATTTCAATACCGGTGTCTATCCGTATATGCAGTACAGCATGGACGGAGTATTCAATATGGCGCAGGTGTTCAACGACCTCGGATATGAGACCATTGCCTTCCATCCTTACAATAAGGCAAACTGGAACCGCGAAAAGGTATACAGCGGATTTCAGTTTCAGCAGTTCGTGGGCATGGAGGATCTGGATGACGTGGATCGGATCCGATGGTGCGCATCGGACAGCTATGACTACCGTCAGGTGATCCGCATGTTTGAAAATAAAACTGCGCCGCTGTTCCTGTTCAATGTGACGATGCAGAATCATGGAGGATATGCGGAAAACTTTGAAAAGCAGGTACCTCTGGTGGAAGCAGGGGAGCCGTTGACCAAGTATCGTGAGGCCTGGAATTATCTTACACTGGTGAATGAGTCGGATAAGGCGTTTGAGGAACTGATCAGTTATTTCTCAAAGACAGATGAGCCGGTGATGATCGTGATGTTCGGTGATCATCAGCCGACGTTGGATACAGAGTTCCTGAAGGAAACCCTGGGAGAGATCAACGATCTCGGAACTTTGCAGAAGCGTCAGGTCACACCTTATGTGATCTGGACAAATTATCGTTCAGAAGAGGAATGCAAAGAGAAAGATCTGAGTCTGAACTATCTCAGTGCCGAGATGCTGGATCAGCTTGGACTTCATTCAGAGTATACCGATTATCTGCTGGAACTTGAAAAGAATGTGCCGGTCGTCAACAGTATTGGCTATCAGACTGCAGATGGCAGCTGGCACTACCATACAGAGAACAATGAATTCCTGGATACCTATCGACAGATCCAGTATTATCAGCTGTTCGGACGCTAGAATAGAGCGGGTTTGTTGCAATTTAAATATGCATATGTTATGATATAGCGTTGTAGTTGTCCCCAAAATATGGAAGGAAACAAAAGAACATAGACATGAGAATATTATATCTTATGGGTGTGGACTGGCACTGGATATGGCAGAGACCGCAGATCCTTGCGGAAAAACTCTCCGGGGATCATGAGGTTCGAGTCGTCTGGGGGAAGGAAGTGTTTCAGAAGCAGGCACTTCAGACAGACCGGCCGGAGCCGAAGCGCGGAGCAGCTTTTGCCTGGCTGCCTTACCGGGATAAGAGCCGTGTCATCTTTCATCTTCAGAGGAGACTGGTTCGAAGAGCCATGGGTGATCTGAAGCAGTATGATCTGATCTGGATCGGACATCCGCTGCTGTACAGATATATCGATAAAAAGTATCATGGCAGGATCGTCTATGACTGTATGGACAATCATATGGCACTGTGTCCGGATGAAAGGATCCGACGGCAGATTCAGCTTACGGAGAGCGAGCTGACCCAAAGAGCGGATCTGATCTTTGCGAGCAGTCTGGGACTGCAGCAGAAGCTGGAGAAAAAGGGCGGTGCCGGGAAGACGGTTCTGATAAGAAACGGTTTCCTGAATCAGGGACTGCATACACCCGAAAAAAGAGAGAGTCACAAAAAAGAGTATCATATCGGTTATTTCGGAACGATTTCCGAGTGGTTTGATTTTCAGAAGCTGATGAAAAGTCTGGAAGAATTTCCGCAGCTGTCCTATCATCTCTTCGGTCCGGTCTCCGGAACGGAGATACCCGATCATCCGCGCCTGATACATCACGGTGTGGTGGCACATGAACGACTGTGGGATGCCATAAAGGAGATGGATGCTCTGGCGATGCCCTTTGTTCTTAATGATCTGATCCGCGATGTGGATCCGGTCAAGCTCTATGAGTATGTGAGCATGGGAAAGCCGGTGATCTCAATATATTATGAAGAAATCAGACAGTTTTCACCCTTTGTTTCTTTTTACACAACACAGACAGAGTATCTGGAGGCAGTGCGAAGTCTCATGAGACAGGAAAACTGCAGCTATGATGCAGAACAGCAGCAGACTTTTTTAAAGAGCAGTACGTGGGAAGAACGTTACAGGATGATACAAAAAAACCTTGCATTGTTTGAAAAGGAGAAATGACATGAAAGTAATGAGCATATTCGGCACAAGACCGGAAGCGATCAAAATGTGTCCGCTGGTAAAAGAGCTGGAGGCAGCAGAGGGCATCGAGAGCGTGGTATGCCTGACCGGACAGCACAGAGAGATGCTGCAGCAGGTAATCGATATCTTTGGCACCAAGGTAGCCTATAATCTGGATATCATGAAGCCGCGTCAGACCCTGACCACCATCACCAGCAGCATCCTGGAGAAAATCGAGCCGGTGCTGATCGAGGAGAAGCCGGATATCGTACTGGTACACGGTGACACAACGACTTCCTTTGTAGTAGCTCTGGCTGCATTCTATCAGCAGATTCCGGTAGGTCATGTTGAGGCAGGACTGCGTACTTTTGACAAATACTCTCCGTTCCCGGAGGAGATGAACCGTAATCTGACCGGTAAGCTGGCAGATCTTCACTTCTCCCCGACAGAGAACAACAAGAACAATCTGAAGAGAGAAGCAATCACCGAGAATGTCTTCGTGACAGGAAATACCGTGATTGATGCATTCAAGACGACTGTAAGACCGGATTATGTCTTCAAGGATAAGGATCTGGATGCGGTAGATCTGAAGAATCACCGCTGCATTCTGATGACAGCACACAGAAGAGAGAACCTGGGCGAGCCGCTGGAGCACATCTGCAAGGCTGTAAAGCGCCTGGTGGAGAAGTATGAGGATATCGAGGTCGTATATCCGGTACATCTGAATCCGGCAGTTCAGGAAGTGGCACACCGCGTACTGGACGGCACAGACAGAGTACATCTGGTAAAGCCGCTTGATGTAGAGGATATGCACAACCTGATGGATCGCAGCTTCCTGGTAATGACAGATTCCGGCGGACTGCAGGAGGAGGCTCCGGCCTGCGGCGTACCGGTACTGGTACTGCGTACAGAGACCGAGCGTCCGGAGGCAGTGGAGGCCGGCACCGTAAAGGTAGTCGGCGTGGATGAGGATGTGATCTTCGAGGAGGCAGTGCGTCTTCTGGAGGATGAGAGCGAGTACAATAAGATGGCAAGAGCTGTCAACCCGTACGGTGACGGACATGCCAGTGAGCGTATCGTGGAGCATCTTCGCAGCTGGTATGAGCAGAAAAACAATTAAATCATCCGGATCTCCGGATCAGAAAACGGAGCGAAAGAGCTCCTGAGGAAGAAATGATATATGCGGATTTATAAAATATTATCGGAGATCTTTGCCGACAGACAGCTGCTGATCGCACTGTCTGCCAAAGATTTTCAGCGAAAATTTTCAGGAACCTTTTTTGGTACTGCCTGGGGTATCCTGAACCCGCTGCTGACCATGATCGTCTACTGGGTCGCTTTCCAGTACGGCTTTCACAGCAGTGATGTGGGAGGCGTTCCGTACGTAGTATGGTTTATGTGCGGTATCGTTCCCTGGCTGTTTGTGACAGAGGCTTTCAGCTCAGCGAGCAACAGCTTTGTTGAGTACAGCTATCTGATCAAAAAAGTAAAATTCAATATCAACATCCTGCCGCTGGTCAAGATCCTGTCGGCCGGATTTGTACATGCACTGTTTATCTGCCTGGTACTGGCGATCGCCATAATCTTCAGAATCATGCCGACCCTGTATATTTTACAGCTGGTCTACTACATGATCGCGAATGTGATGCTGCTGTTCTCTCTTTCTCTGATCACAGCTTCCGTTGTGGTATTTTTCAGAGATCTGAACCAGATCATTTCCGTACTTCTGCTGGCAGGTATGTGGGGAACACCGATTGCGTGGTCTCTGGAAGGATTTTCCACAAGTGTTCATTTCTGGTTTAAATTAAATCCTTTCTTCTATGTGATCGAAGGATACAGAGATGCGATTCTGGGTCGTAAATGGTTCTGGCAGATGCCGAGACTGACGATTTATTTCTGGGTGTTCGTGGCAGTGCTGCTGATGATAGGCGGAGTGGTCTACGGCAGACTGAAGCCTCACTTTGCGGAGACGGTATAGGATGATAAAAGAAGAGACAAAGGAAGAAAAAAAAGAGCTGTCTGAGCGGGAGATCAAGATTTCGATCAACCATGTAGACAAGATTTTTAATATGTACAATACTCCGATGGACAAGATGCGTGAGGCCTTCAGCCTCAGCGGCAAGAAGCGCCATACGGAGTTCAAGGCACTTACGGATATTACGTTTGACATTCATGAGGGAGAGATCCTCGGAATGGTCGGACGTAACGGAGCCGGTAAATCGACACTTTTGAAGATCATCACCGGTATCCTTGAGCCGACGAACGGCAGTGTGAAGGTAGACGGCAGAATTTCTTCTCTGCTGGAGCTTGGTACCGGTTTCAATATGGAATACACCGGTATGGAAAATATCTACTTTTACGGCACACTGATGGGCTTCACCAAAGCACAGATGGATCAGAAGGTGGATGATATTATCGCATTTGCCGAGATCGGCGACTATATTCACCAGGTAGTAAAGACCTATTCCAGCGGTATGTTCGCAAGACTGGCCTTTTCCTGTGCGATCAATGTGGATCCGGATATCCTGATCGTGGATGAGATCCTCAGCGTCGGCGATATGAGATTTCAGGCAAAGTGCTTTAACAAGTTCAAGGAATTCAAAAAGCAGGGAGTTACCATCCTTTATGTCGGACATGACGTCAGCATGATGCGTACCTTCTGTGACCGCTGTATCTGGATGAACAACGGCGAGATCGTCGCAGACGGAGAGCCGACCTTCATTACAGCACAGTACACGGAGTTCATGTATCTGGATGATATCTCAGATTTCACGACTTACCGGAAGTTTTCTGAAGAAAAACAGAAAAAGCTGAAGGAGAAGGAAAAGCAGGAGAAAGAGGCTGAGGCTGCATCGGCAGAGGAAGCTCAGCCTGTGGAGACAGAGACTGTGGCTGAGGCTGCACCGGCGGAAGAAGAGAAGAAGCCGGAGATCAAGTCAAAGATCTCTGAGAAGAGTACCTTCAAGGACTGTCTGGCTCACTGGGGCACTCACGTCGGCATGGTCAAAAAGGTCAGAATGCTCAACGGTGAAGGTGTGGAGAGCAATCATTTCACACCGTATGAGCATATGACGGTCGAGGTCTGCTTCGACGAATTTGAGGGGCTGGATATTGAGAACTTTTCCGCAGCCTTCTCGATCAAGAATAAGGAGGGCACGGACCTCTGCGTAAAGACGACCTACGATGAAAAAATAGATATTGAGCCGGCAGAGCATCATCGGATCCGTTTTTGTTTCCCGTCGATGCTGTCAAACGGAGAATATTATCTCGTCATTGCGCTGGAAAACAGAGAAAATACGATGCCTACCTACTATGAATACATAGAGGGTGCAAAGTTTTTCAAAGTATTTTCAGATAAAAAGATATTTGGCGTCTATGATGTAGAGGCGCAGATCCTGTTGGATGAACCTTAAAAGGCGGTGTGGATATGAGCGAAGATTTAAAGATGAATTCGAAAGAATACTGGGATCACAGATTTGATACAGACTGGCTGGAGTTCGGCGGTGATCAGCAGAGCAGTTTTTTTGCAAACCTGCTCTGTGAGCTGATGCCGAAGGATGTGGTCGAGGAGATCGAGAAAAATCAATACAGTGTCTGCGATATGGGATGTGCGCTCGGCGACAGCATCCCTGTTTTGCAATACGCACTCGGTGTGCCTGTGGATGGCATGGATTTTTCCGCTGAGGCGATTGCTCAGGCAAAGCGCAAATATATGGCAAACAATCTCTTTGTCGGTGATCTGACCGATCTGAAGCTGGAGAAGAGATATGATGTGACGATCAGCTCCAATGTCATGGAGCATTTTGCAGAACCGTGGAAGATCCTGAAGAACCTCAGCGAAGTGACTGACCGTTACATCATTGTGATGGTTCCGTACAGAGAGACTCTGGAGATCGATGAGCACGAATATCACTTCAACGAGAGTAACATTCCTCTGCAGATGGGAGAATTTTCTCTCCACTATGTGAAGACAGCAGATGGAAGAGACTATGAGAATACCAGCTATCCGGATCAGCAGATCCTGCTGGTATACAAAAAGGAGCCGAAGAAGAGCGGAGAACTTTCCGATCTGTCCGGCGGTACAGAGGCTTCCTGGCAGAGAGATCGGAAAAAGATCATTGCAGATCTGACCGCAGAGCTGACGGTTGTGAAGGAAGAGCTGGAAGCGAAGGAGCAGCAGCGTCAGCTGTTTGAGGATGAGTCAGTGAAATTAAGCCGGGAGCTCACGCAGGTGCGTGAGGAGATGGTCGAGAAGGTCGAGATTCAGCAGAATCAGCTGGTGGAGCAGCAGGAGCAGCTTGCACAGCAGCAGGAACTGCTTGCTCAGAAGGCGGGAGAGCTTGCTCAGAAAGACGGAGAGATCGCTCAGATGCAGACTGAGCTCGAGACCATGGGGGCAAAACTGTCCGAGATGGAACTGAACTGCAGAGCCGTTGAGGAGTCACTTGGCATTACCAGAGAAAATCTGCAGGCGGCAGAGGAAAATCTGAAGGTCGCAGAAGAACTTCGGACAGCTGCGGAGCAGAAGCTTCAGGAGCTGGCGGAGATGACAAGACTCTATGAGCTTGAGCAGCAGGAAAATCTGGAACTGAAGGGACGTCTGGAGCAGTCAGCTGCACAGGCAGCGCAGATGCAGAATGCGTTAAATGAGGTATCTGCACTCTGTTATCAGATCAATGGAAAGACAAACTACAAGGTTTACTGCACACTGGCACGCTTTGGAAAGCAGTTTGTCACAGGTTCCTGGAGTGACAAGAAGAACTTCCTGGATATCTGTGGACGTGCGATCCGCAGAGAGCGCAGCGAGTTTACCGGAAATGACGGCTACAACATGATCCTGAATGTGGCAAACCTGACTCAGCTGCCGAATGGCGGTACTGTTCCGATGGTGGCAGCAGCACCTGCGGCACCGCAGCTTGAGGTAAAGGCAGCAGCACCAACAGCACCTGCGGCAGAGCCGGAGCAGACCGTATCTCTGAAAAAGGAGCATACAGTGCAGGCGCTTCCGGCGATTCCGGCAGCGACAGCGGCAATGCTGGAGGAAACCTATGACAAGCCGGATATCGTGATCTTCTCTGTTATTGACTACAGCTTCCGTTTCCAGCGACCGCAGCATTTTGCAAGCAGATTCGCCCAGAACGGACACCGTGTCTTCTATGTGGATGCAAACTTCACAAACAAGGAGCAGGTGCAGGAGATCTCCGAAAAGCTGCACATCGTAGACTGGTCCAGCAAGAACTGCAGAGCCATCTACTTTACTGATGAGGATGCAGGCTTTAATGAATGGTTCAAGGAGAAGGCAGACCGTCTGGTGAAGGAATATGCGATCCGTGATGCGATCCTGATTCTGGATTATCCGAACTGGATCCATGGTGCAGAATATATGAGCAAGACCTACGGTTTCTCCATGGTCGTTGACTATATGGATGACTTTACCGGATTCCTTGGAACGACCACCAGCACACTGAAGGACAACTGTGAGTACATGCTGCAGAAGAGTGATCTGGTTGTGGCAAGCTCTGATTTCCTCTGCAATATTGCCGCAAAATATACGGACAATATCCACGCAGTCAGAAATGGTACAGAGTACGAGCATTTCCATCAGGCGATTTCACTTGCAAAGCCGCACAAGCGTCCGGTCATCGGTTACTACGGAGCTGTGGCTCACTGGTTTGCATGGGAGAAGGTATGCTATCTGGCAGAAAAGCTGCCGGAGTGTGACATCGTCATCATCGGTGATATCACAGAGCACAGAGAAAAGCTTGAGAAATACAAAAATATTCAGCTCCTCGGCGAGAAGAAATATCAGGAGCTGCCGAAATACCTTGCAGACTTTGATGTCTGCCTGATTCCGTTTGATACATCCACAGACCTGATCAAGGCGACCAACCCGGTGAAGTTCTATGAGTATTTAAGTGCCGGTAAGAAGATCGTTGCCACAGAGATCCCGGAGCTGATGCCGTATCAGGATCAGTATGTATACATGTCCAACGACGACGAGACCTTCCTCTCCTATGTAAAGATGTGTCTGGACGGCACCGACAAGCTGGCAGACGCTGAGGATGCCATCCGCTTTGCGCAGGAGAATGACTGGCAGAGCCGCTACGAGCAGTTCGCAAAGGCCTGCGTGGCAGCCGTGCCGAAGGTAAGTGTTGTGGTACTGACCTACAACAATCTGAAGCTGAATAAATACTGTATCGAGAGCATTCTGAAGAAGACAGCCTACGCGAACTATGAGCTGATCATCGTGGACAATCAGTCCACCGACGGCACGATCGAGTATCTGCGTGAGCTGGAGGCTGAGAATCATCCGCAGGTCAAGATCATTTTCAATGACAAGAACAGCGGATTTGCGGGCGGAAACAACCTGGCGATCGAAAAGTCTGAGGGTGATGTCGTAGTACTTCTGAACAACGATACGGTTGTGACCAGAGGCTGGCTGACCGCAGGCGTGAAGCATCTGAAGAACGATGCAAAGTGCGGTATGGTAGGAGCTGTGACCAACTCCATCGGAAATGAGTCCATGATCGGTGTACAGTATCACAATCTGAAGGAACTGGAGCAGTTTGCTTACGCTTACACACAGGCTCATAACAATGAGATCTTCACAGACATTGACCGTCTGGCGATGTTTGCAGTCTATATCCGCAGATCCATCATCAATGAGCACGGCATGCTGGATGACAGCTATCAGGTAGGCATGTTTGAGGACGATGACTATGCAATGCTGGTCAAGACAGCAGGCTATGAGCTCTATGCGGCAGAGGACGTATTTATCCACCACGTAAACAATGCCTCCTTCAAGAAGCTGCAGTCTGAGGAGTACAAGCGCATCTTCGAGAAGAACAAAAAGCTGTTCGAGGATAAGTGGCAGGTAAAATGGCAGATGCCGAAATATCGTCCGGGTGTGACCGCTGATATCAACAAGGGAATGATGGTTGAACCGATCGAATGATAGAGAAAAAACGTATGGAGAAAAAGGTTAAGAATCGCTGGATACGCCTGATCCTGTGGCTGCTGTTATCTGTGCTGCTGGCTGTCGGGGCAGAATGCCTCTTCAATTATCAGGCATATTCCGAAGGGTACGATGCCATAGAGATCAGCGACAATTATTTGCAGAAAGGCAAAAACCGTACCTACCGCATCTCATTCGAAACACCGACGTTTGTCAATAAGCTGTACATACAGGGAAGCTTTTCCGAAAAGACGGCATATACGATCCATGCGACGGCTGTCAATGCATTTGATACAGAAGAAGCAGTAAAGATCAAGGATTATGTTTATCCGGAGCTTCAGATGGGAGCAACGATACTGAATCGCAGGATCTCTTCTCTGGAGATCGTATTTCCTGCGAAGAAGGAGTTCAGTATTGAGCGGATCCACGTATCAAATCAACGGCACTGGAATAAATACCGCATGCTGTTTTTCCTGCTGATCTTCTTTCTGATCATTGTCATTCTGATGGAGCGCAGTATGCTGCTGAAGCATTTGGAGCTGGTTTATCTGGCGGCATCTCTGGGGTTTGGCAGTCTGATCATCCTGACTGCCGGCGGATATCCTGCCGGATGGGATGAGACCGTACACTATCAGATCGTACAGGGATTAAACCTGGAAGATGAGATTCAGGAGAGCGATGCAGTCCGCCGCAATTATGAATGGCCAAGATTAAAGATCAACACGGAGGAGGAGCAGTCTACGTACCGTGCTTTTATCGATCATCAGTCACAGGTGGAGCAGACTGCGATACCAAATCTGACGGCTTCCTGGAAAAATTACCTGATCTATTTTCCGATGGCAGTTTTCCAGAAAGCAGCGCGGATGATGCATCTGTCTTACCCAAGGGAGTATGATGCCGGCCGCTTTGGCAATCTGATTTTCTGTGTACTGCTGAACTGTCTGACGATCAGACTGGCAAAGAGGCGAAAGCTGCTCATAGCGAGTACGGCAATACTGCCGACACAGCTGTTTCTGAGCAGTGTGTACTCCTATGATGGTGTCCTGTGGGCTTATCTCACGCTGGGAGTCGTGCTGCTTCTGAATCAGGAAGAAGACGGTGAGCCCATTCGGGTCGGACAGTGGATACTGGCAAATGTGCTGATCATTCTCAGCTGCCTGATCAAACCGGTGTATGCACCGGTGCTGCTGCTGAATTTCACGCTGATCGGCAAGGTGCTTCCGAAGGAAATGAAAGCCCGCAAAAAAGTAATAAGGATCGGTATAGTTCTTGCGGTATTGATCGTGCTGGGAGTGGTGATCCTGTTGCAGCCGACGATTGCGCTGCTGTACAACGGTGAGCTTTCCATGGCAGGAGATATCAGAGCGGAGGGAACAGACATGGGATTTCAGCTGACCTCTGTGCTGCATCATCCGATCGCCTTCCTGAAAATGCTGGTGCATGAGGTCTTCACGCTGGACAATCTGCGCAGCCTGGGAAGTAAAAAGAGCAGTTATCTGGCAAGCAACCAGATGTTTTTGAATCTGTATACGCTGGGAACTCTGAAGAATGCCTGGTCATTTGTCCTGCTGCCTTTCCTCGGAAGTCTGTTTCTGCTGGCTCCGGGAGTCATGGAGGACGGTCCGGCGAAGAAGCAAACACGCGGACTGTCAACAGCGGCGATCATATTGTCGGTGATGCTTACCTGGCTGTCCATGTACCTCGCATTTACGAGTGTCGGTGCACAGAAGATCGATGGTGTGCAGGCCAGATATTACCTTCCGCTGCTCCTGCCGCTGTCGTATGTGGTGACAGGAAGACGGCTGAAGCTCAACATGTCGAAGGAGCGCTATGTGCAGGGAATGTTACTCTGCTGTCTGCTTCTGACCGGCATGACGGTATATCAGGCGATGAGCGTGCATATATTCTAACTGAATTAAGGAAGTTCAGGAAAGTAGCGAAGCGGATTGCGAATATCCGATGAGCTGAATACAACAGGAATCTGCGGCAGAAAGTGGCTGCAGGTTCCTTTTTTATCAGGAAAGGAAAGACAAGATGTCTGGCAGAAAAATGAAAAATGCAGAGACAGGATCCTATGAGGGGATCTACGAAAAACTGACGGCTTACTGTGCCTCGGATGCCTATCCGTTTCATATGCCGGGACATAAGAGAAGACTCGGCAGTGTCGGTGAGGCTTTCGCGATCGATATCACGGAGATCGACGGCTTTGACAACCTCCATCATGCGGAGGAACTGTTGAAGGATGCGCAGGACCGGGCGGCAGCACTGTACGGAGCAGAGCAGACTTTTTATCTGGTGAACGGAAGTACCTGCGGGATCCTTGCGGCAGTCTCTGCGGCGGTAAAAAGAGGCGGAAAGCTGCTGATGGCAAGAAACTGCCACAAGGCAGTTTATCATGCGGCGGAGATCCGCGGGCTGCAGACGGTGTATCTGTATCCGGAGACGGTCCGCTGCAGCAGCGGGGACGGACAGAGTGATCTCGTGCTGAATGGGGCGATCCGTGCAGAGGATGTGGAGAATGCACTGAAGGCGGATCCGCAGATCGAGGCGGTATTTCTGACATCGCCGACCTATGACGGAATCGTCTCTGATATCAGAAAGATCGCTGAGACCGCGCACCGTTACGGAGCAGCACTGATCGTGGACGAGGCGCACGGCGCACATTTCGGATTTCATCCGTATTTTCCGGAGAATTCTGTTGGCTGCGGTGCGGATCTTGTGATCCACAGCCTGCACAAGACTCTTCCATCTATGACGCAGACAGCTCTGCTGCATGTGGGAAGAGACAGTCGGGTGAGCGCCGGGAAGACGGCGCATTATCTGGATATCTACGAGACCAGCAGTCCGTCCTATGTGCTGATGGCGGGAATGGACCGCTGTATGGAGATCGTGCAAGATCAGGGTGAGGCACTGTTCTCTGCATTTGCTGAGCGACTGGAAAAATTTTATCGGGAGACGGAAGGACTTCGCCATGTCCATGTGCTGAAAAAGGAGAATGTGCTTCGGGCGGCAGACGGAGCGGTGGATTTTGACCGCTCCAGACTGATCCTCTCCGTAGATAAGGAAGCGGCCAATGTGGACAGTGAAGATTTTTCAGAGGGCTCATGTGGAAAGAAGATACAGAATGGGGCAGATCTGGCAGATTATCTGAGAAAAGAACATCATCTGGAGATGGAGATGGCAGCAGGCGCCTACTGTCTGGCACTCTGTTCGATCGGAGATGACGATGAAGGATTCGAGCGGCTGGCAGGAGCCTTGAAGTCGCTGGATGAAAGAATCTGTGCAGGGACCATGAGTAAGTTGGATGAAAGAATCTGTGCAGGGACTATGAGGGAGTTGGAGGAAGGGATAACAGATGATCCGGATGAGACAGGCAATTCAGATCCTGAGGGAGCTTCCAAGAGAAGCAGCAGTCTGCAGATACATCCGCAGCAGGTCTGCACGATCGCGGAGGCGGTTGAGTCTGAAGGAACTTCTGTACGGCTCTGGGAGAGTGCAGGAAAGGTAAGTCAGGAATATGCCTACCTCTATCCGCCCGGCATTCCGCTTCTGGTACCGGGAGAGAGGATCGAGGAGAAACTGCTGCAGCAGATCCATGATTATCATCGCATGGGGCTGGAAGTACAGGGACTGCAGAAAATGGGGCAGATCTGCTGCATGAAGCGGAATTTGTCAGTTTACGGAAGAATTTACAGAAACAGATGATTAGTTCCGTAAAAAGGTGCATTTTCAGGCTGATTTGTAGGATGCAGCAACTTGAAAAGCAGAATTTTACGGAACATATCGATAGAAGGAACATATAACTTCCGTAATCGATCATAAAGACCAGAGTAAGTTCGGTCGAAAACTGAAATTTTACGGAAAAAAGAAGGTTATCAGGAGCTTACTTCCGTAACAGGAGATTTTCTGTGATTATCTGGCATATCCTGGCGCCAGATCTGACATAAGATCAAGTTGAATCGTGTGCAAAGAAGTAATCTCTTCCCAAATCACTTCTTCTGCTCTGACTGAGCGAGTCCCAGCTCGTGGTTGGCCTTCGCGCGCAGGCGCAGCAGAAATTCAGCATTTCTCGGATAGTCGGAGAAGGTGATCTTCTGACCGGCCAGGGTCTCGATCATCTCATGCACCCAGCTGCGTCCGCGCAGCTGTTCCAGTTTTTTGAGCACTTCGTAATCATTTACCGCTTCCTGCATGGTGATCAGGCGCAGAGATTCGACGGCTGTGCCGTCTGCACCTGGATATACAAGGAAGGAGTCTCCGGAAGGAAAGGCATCCTCGGCGTCGGTGATGCGGTAGGGATCGATATGATGCAGGGAATACTGGCTGTTGTAGAAATTGTAACCCCAGTGAAGAAAGCCTTCGATCTGATAAAGGTACATCTGTACACCCAGGATGCGGCAGCGCCAGGAAGGCTGAGCCATAAAACGGTTGCTGACATCGACGAATTCTCCGCTGCAGTAGTAGACCCAGGGATGGGCAAAGCCTGCATCCAGAAATTCATGAATGTGCTGGTTGGTCGGGACTGGCTGTTCAATGATGCCTTCCTGATAGTACTGCAGTGTACTCAAGGCATCCAGAACCGTAAAGTCCTTCAGATCCTCCTTCACGATATCGCGGGCTTTTTTGAAGGTCTCGATATTGCGCTCGTTTGGTTCATCCGAGATATGGAAGAAAGTATGTGAGGCGATGCCGAGGCTGCGCAGCCGTTTAGTGAGCTGCGGGAGAAACTGATGCAGGAAGTCACAGTAGGTCGGATCATCCGCCGGAACATGCCAGCCGAAAAGGTCCTTCTCCCCGGAAGCTGTTTTTACAACGATCTTCGGACTGTATTTTGCACCCCACTGGCTGAACAGATGTCCCATCTCAAACCAGAGATAGCCGCACTGCTTTGCCAGACGGATCCAGCGGTCGAAGGCTGAGAAATCAAACGTATAGGAGCCGCCCTGTCTGGTGACACCGATGAGCTGGACGTGGGTGCGCTCCTTTCCTATATAGGTATCCAGCGGAAGTCCGAACAGCGGTGTCAGGATCATGTTGATGCCGCGAGAGACGGCACAGCGCATAAAGTTTTCCGTAATGTGCCAGTATTCCTCGGAAAAGACCGGAACGTGGTAGTAATCTGCCAGACAGTCACTGTGGAACCATTCTGTGCGGATCAATGTCTGTGACGGAAGAACGGCATCCTCCACATTCAGAGAGACGCGGACCTTTTTCAGAAGATTTCCCTGCAGATCGCGAAGGATCAGGAAAATATGCGAGGTGCCGGCAGGAAAATCCTCAGGGATCGTCAGATCCAGCCAGAGACTGCGCCAGTAGAAGGGGATCAGCTGAAAGCTTCCGGTGAGTTCCTCCAGAGGATCCGGAAAAAGTCCGGGTTCGGTGGTGAGATACTCGGAGTCGGTCATGGCATAGGCCGGATAGGCGGAGGGCACATAGCCGACTCTGCGGATACGGCAGGAAATGCCGTCAGGAGCCTCCACGCTGAGTGTGACGCTCGGATTTTTGGTCGCCTGCACCAGCATCTGCGAAGAGTAGTACGGTGCGCGATAGCGGTAGGCGGTCTGAAAGGAGACCGTCTCACCGCGCAGGGCGGAAATCTCGGTGAGCACAGGTGCGGAGAGCGGCTCATGTTTCATGAATATTTTCTGAAGGCTGTCGACAGGGACGAAGTCGATCAGGCTGCGGTCAATGGTGCTGAGTTCCATAAATACCTCCCATAAACGATAATGATACAGAAAATTATAATGTCATAAGAAAAGAATTGTAAAGAATATTGTATTTTTTTAAAAAATATGGGCAAAATCACCAGAGATATGATATACTGATATCACTTTATGAAATTAAATCAGCAGATTTGAAGGGAGAACAAGATGATGAACAAAAAAAGAATCTGTATCGCAGCATCTGCTTTAGCTCTTGGCCTGATGTCAGGTGTAAGTGCCAGCGCAGCAGAGACAATCAATTTCTGGTTTCCGACATTTGCCAGCGCAGACGGTGAGGTGACAGACGAGGAGTTCTGGAACGGCGTGATGGAGAAATTCGAGGAAGAGAATGACTGTGAGGTCAATGTAACCATCGTTCCGTGGGATAATTACGAAGAGAAGTACATGACAGGTACTATGGCTACCGACGGTCCGGATGTAGGATATCTCTACATGGAGATGTTCTATGACTACATCGACAACGGTATGCTGACTGATATCGACAGCTACTTCACCGATGAGCAGAAGGAAAACTACATTTACTATGATCTCGGAAATCTGCTCGGCGGACAGTACGCACTTCCGGTCGTTGTCGGAAATCCGCGTATCCTGGTTGCAAATATGGATATCCTGAATGAAGCAGGTATCACAGAAGTACCGAAGACCTTAGATGAGCTCGTTGAAGCATGTGAGAAGATCAAAGAGAGCAATCCGGATGTTGCACCGTTCATGCAGGATTGGGGCAATGCACACTATGGTTCTCTGAACGAGATCTACTGGCCGTTCTTCTGGAGCGAAGGCGGACAGATCGTAGACGACGAAGGCAATCTGACCATCGATTCTGCGGAAGGTCTTGCAGCTACCGAGTTTATCTACAGCTTAAAGGAAAAAGGCATCCTTGATGACACCTGCACAGCATGTGACGACACCATTGAGCCGTTCAAGAACGGTGAGGTTGCCATGACATTTATGGCATCCAGCAATGCTCTGAGAGTTGACACTGTAAACTGGGATTATTCAGCAGTGCTTTCAGGTTCCAAAGATGCGCAGACTTTCGTAGCAGCAGACTGCCTGGTAATGTTTGATACCTGTGAGAATAAAGATCTGGCAGCAAAGCTGATGGCTTACGCTACCAGCGCAGAGGTAATGTCTCAGTTCCACAAGCAGGTTTCTGAGCAGCCGCCGATCACTCTGGACGAGGAGTATGAAGGTGATGAGCGTTTCGCGACCCTGTTCACAGAGTACGGTGACAACTTTAAGTCTCTGCCGGTATTCAAATCCGCTTCATCTATGTATGATCAGCTGTTCAAGAATCTTCAGATGATGATGCTGGATCAGAAGACCCCGCAGGAGGTTCTGACAGAAACGACCGAATATTATAATTCAAATTTATCATAAACCGTTGATGTAAGAGGCTGCTGCACCAAAGCGTGCTGCAGCCTTTTTTCATACAAAAGCTTGAGGTTTCAGGCTAAGTAAAGAGAGGAAACAGACCTATGTCAAGGAAACAAAAAGAAGCAATGCAGGGAATCATCTATGTCCTGCCGAGCTTTATTCTGATCTTGATTTTCTGCATTATCCCGATCTTTATGTCCGGATATTTCAGTCTGACAGAGTATAACGTGATGAAGCCGCCGGTTTTCATCAAATTTGCAAACTTCCAGAAGATGTTTCAGGATTCCTATATTATCGATGCAACAAAGAATACGCTGCTGTATGTACTGATCACGGTACCGATTCAGACCATACTGTCGCTGCTGTTTGCTGCATTTCTCGCACAGAAGATGCAGAACAAGGCAGGCGGTTTTCTGAGAAGTGTGATGTTTATTCCGGTAATCGCATCTTCTGTAACAGCAGGTACTATTTGGCGCATTATCCTGAACACAGATGGAGGTATGCTGAATAACATTCTGAATTTTCTGCATCTTCCGTCCGTAAACTGGCTGGGTGATACCAAAACCTCCCTGCTCAGTATCTGTATCGTTGCGATCTGGAAAAATGTGGGTTACTTCCTGGTGATCTACTATGCCGGTATCATGGGAATCTCCAAGGATCTCTATGAGTCCGCACAGGTGGACGGCGCGAACAAGATCCAGCAGTTTTTTGAGATCACGCTGCCGATGCTGAAGCCGATCACCTATCTGGTAGTTACTCTGGGCATTATCTGGTCCTTCCAGGTATTTGACCTGTCCTATCTGATGACCGGAGGCGGCCCGGGTCAGTCCTCTGTCACCCTGGTTATGAGTATTTATAATTCTGCATTCAAGCAGTATCGTATGGGATATGCATGTGCTACAGCCATGTTCCTGCTGGTGATCATTGTCGTGATCAATATCCTGGAAGACAGACTGTTAGGCGGCAAAAAGGAGGAGAAGCGATGAATAGTTCTCAGAAACTTCAGAAAAAACGAGAGTGGACACCGCTCTCCATACTGGGTCTTCTGATACTGATCCTGTTTGCCGTGATCTGTGTAGCACCGTTCATTTACATGGCAATCATGTCCTTTACCCAGTCAACCACGAAGATCCTGCACTGGTCGGATGTAAATTTTTCGGATTTTACGAACTTTAACTATATTTTCAATAAGAGCGGATTTATCCGTGCACTGCTCAACAGTGTGATCGTGGTAAGCTGCTCCTGCTTCTTCAACTGTGTGGTTGCCTCGATGGCTGCTTATGGATTTGAAAAGAAGAATTTTCCGGGCAAAGAGCTGATCTTCCGTATCTATCTGATCACGCTGATGATCCCGGGACAGGTAACCATGATTCCGGTCTTCATCATGATGACCAAGATGAAGCTGACCAACACTTATTTTGCACTGATCGTTCTGATCATCAATGCCTTCGGTGTCTTCCTGATCCGTCAGTTCATGGAAGGTGTGCCGGATGAGCTGCTGGAGGCTGCAAAGATCGACGGATGTCCGGAGTACCGTATTTTCATCCAGATCGTCATTCCGCTGATCAAGCCGGTACTGATCTCACTGATCGTATTTACTTTTGTGTCCTCCTGGAATGACTTCCTGTGGCCGCTCGTTTCTACATCAAAATCAGAGATGTATACTCTGACAGTGGCCCTGTCTCTTCTGAAGACACAGTATCAGACAAACTACGGTCTTGTCATGGCCGGTGCTACGATTTCCTTTATTTTCCCGTTTATTCTGTATGTCTTCCTGCAGAAACAGTTCATGGAAGGTATTGCACTGAGCGGAATCAAGGGCTAGCGGAAAGGAGATATTATGACTGAGATCCGAAAAGCAAAGACAGAGTATTCGGATGGATTTGAATTGAAACTGATCTCCTCCATGGAGAAGATCATAAATGCGAAGGAGCCGACCGGTGAGGGAGCAGAAGAGCAGCTGACACTTCTGCAGGGAGAGACCATTTCCTTCCAGATCGCCTACTGCTGGACAAATATGAGAAAAGAGCGTGCCGCTGTTCGAGTGGAAGCTCCGGAAGGACTGGACGTGCATGTGCGCACGACCGAGCTGGTACCCTGCGAATATCCGGCGCATATGAAGAGAGACGATGATTACCTTGTGACGGAGCCTGGAGCCTATCCGGATCTGCTCAGCGAGGTCAGAGACTGTGGGATCTCACTGATCCCGGGACAGTGGAAGAGCCTCTGGGTGGATCTGAAGAGTACAGAGCAGACAGCAGGCGGCAAGTATACGTTTAAGATCTCCTTCTCTGTGCATGATGAGCTGCAGGCTGAGGTGGAGCAGACGGCTGAGGTGATCCCGGTCGAGCTTCCAAAGCTGCCGATCCCTCATACAGAGTGGTTCCACAGTGACTGTCTGGCAAACTACTATGACACAGAGGTGTTCAGTGAAAAGCACTGGGAGATCATTGAGAATTTTATCCGCACTGCGGTTGAACGAAATATCAACATGATCCTGACTCCGATCTTCACTCCGCCGCTGGATACCGCCATCGGAGGAGAGCGCCGCACGGTGCAGCTGGTGGAGGTCACCGTGAAAGAGGACGGCGCCTACGAGTTCGGTTACGATCTGTTTGAGCGCTGGGTGAAGATGTGTCTGGACTGCGGTGTGGAATACTTTGAGATCTCCCATCTGTTCTCCCAGTGGGGAGCCAAGATGGCGCCGAAGATCATGGGCTGGAAGAACGGCGAGTATGTGCAGCTGTTCGGCTGGGATACCGATGCGGCAGGAAAGATCTACGGAGACTTCCTTCACCAGTTCCTGACTTCCTTCAAGGCAGAGCTGGATCGTCTGGAGATCGGCAGCAGATGTTACTTCCATCTGTCCGATGAGCCGGGGGAGAAGGATCTGCAGAGCTATGAGGCAGCGAGAAATCAGGTGGCAGAGGATCTGGAAGGCTATGCGCTGATGGATGCGCTGTCAGATTATTCCTTCTATGAGAAAGGACTGGTGGCACAGCCGGTCTGCGCAGTCAACCATATCGGACCGTTCCTTGAGCATAAGGTGGAAAATCTCTGGGCCTACTACTGCACCGCTCAGTACGAAAAGGTGACGAACCGCTTTATCAGTATGCCGGGTTACCGTACACGTATCCTGGGAGCCATGCTCTATAAATATGATCTGAAGGGATTCCTGCACTGGGGCTACAATTTCTATAATTCAGAGTATTCTATGTATGCGCTGGATCCGTACCGCTGCACAGATGCAGGCGGAAGCTTCCCGTCCGGAGATGCCTTCCTGGTATATCCGGGTGAAGGTGGTCAGCCGGAGGAGTCGATCCGTCTGATGATGATGGATGAGGCCATGAATGATCTGCGTGCAATGCATCTGCTGGAGAAGCTGGCAGGCAGAGAGGCTGTGATGGAGTGCCTGGAGCCGCAGGGCGGAGAGGCGGTCACCTTCGATGAATATCCGCGCAGCATTTCCTATATGACAAAGATGCGTGCGGACATCAACGAAAAAATCAGACAGTCAGTCGAAAAACAGTAGAAACAGTGTGTGATAAAACAGCATGAGGGCGTCCGAAAGGACAAAGAGAGAGAAGAGGGTAACACTATGAAGAAGAGACTTACAGCATTTGCAGTCTTTTTTATGCTTTTGCTTTCGATGAACATTTTTGTTTCTGCCGCTAAGGTGACGATCAGCACGGAGAGTGCGACGATTCTCGTCGGGGAAAAGGTGAAGCTCAGTGTCAAGGTCAACGGCAAGAAGAAAAAAGCCGTATGGTCAAGCTCTGACACCGGAGTGGCAACCGTCAACTCCAAGGGGCAGGTGACCGGAAAGGCAGCAGGTTCTGCCTATATCACGGCAAAGGTCAAGGGCAAGACAAAGAAGTGTCTGGTATCTGTGTTAAAGAAGGATGCGACCTACCGTTACAATGTGCTGATCCTGGACATGTCCGGAAGTATGAGAAAATCTCCGGACAGTGCACAGAGAGTGGCGGCAAAGAGATTCTGCGCAAGGGTCCTCTCGGCAGAGGGAACGAACTATGTCGCAGTGGTTGCCTTAAACAGCAGATCACCGAAAATGTGTGATTTCACTAACAATTATGAAACACTGGCAAAATGTATCGACAGACAGAAGATCTCCGGTCGTACAAATATGAATGCGGCACTGGAGACTGCAGGAAATCTGCTGGCTTCCGTGCGTGCATCCGGCGGAAACATCCAGAAAAATATCATCCTCTGCTCTGACGGACTGCCGACGCTCGGCACCTCCGCAAAGGTCGGACATTATACCAGAGCGAACCACAAGAAGAAGTATAAGTTTGCGAACAGCTGCTATACCACGGCAGAGAGGCTCAAGAACAAGGGATATTTTATCTATGCGCTTGGCTTCTTCCACAACGCAAAGGGCAACAACCTGACCTTCGGAAAACAGCTGATGAAGGATCTGGCATCCAGAGATAAGTACTATATTATTCAGGACAGCAACGATCTGAGTGAGATCTTTGACACGATCTCCGATACGATCGTCAATGTTACTCTGAACAAGACAGCTCTTTCCATGTACATCGGTGACACCGCCCAGCTCTATGCGATGAAAAACGGCAGTGAGACGAAGGCAGCCTGGACCAGCTCAGATTCGTCTGTGGCAAGTGTGGACGACAGCGGAAAGATCAGGGCTCTGAAAATCGGAAAGGCTGTAATTACAGGAACCGTCGACGGAAAGAAAGCCACCTGTACGGTGACGGTGGCATCCAAAGCTGCGATCACATTGACTCCGAAGAAGCTGAGCCTGACGATCGGTGAGACCGCACAGCTGACAGCAAAGGTGACCGGTACCCCAAACAAGGCACAGTTCACCAGCAGCAATAATTCCATAGTGAGCGTCAGCAGCACCGGAAAGGTACTCGCCACGGGAGCCGGTTCTGCACACATCACAGCATCTGTGGACGGTGTCAGTGCGACCTGTGCAGTGACTGTAAAAGCTCCGCCGACACTGCTGTTCGGAGATGCAGTCAGACTGCCGGACGGAAGCGTGCGTCTGACAGAGTCAAAGACCTGGCAGGGAGGAAGCTTCTGGACAGAGAAGGCTGTAAATACGAGCAGAAACTTTGAGGTAAACTTCTCCTACTATGCCGGAGACGGCGAGTGGCTGTTCAGCGGATATCATGCAGACGGTATTCTTCTGAATTTCACCTATGAGAGAGGTCTCGGAGACGAAGGCGGCGGTCTGGGCTTTGTAAACAGAAATGATTCTTATGGCGTAGAGTTTGACTCTTATCCGTTAAACAGCGGAGATCCGGAAGAGCCGCACATCGCGATCATTCAGGAAAGCATCTCCAATCATCTGAAGTATGTGGCTGACAAACGTGTAGACGATGCAGTATGGCATAAGGTAAAGGTCGTATACAACCGTGCCGGAAAGAAGCTGAGCGTCTATATGGACGGCTCATCCGCAGCATTGCTGAGCTGCACCGGAGTAGATCTGGTGGAGGAGTGCTATATCGGACTGTCCGCAGCGACAGGTTCCGGAGTGAATGTGCAGAAGGTGAAGGATTTCTCTTTCAAATACAGATAAAGACCTGTGAACGATAGAATGCACGCTCAGCGAACATTCTATGATCATGAATTTGAAGACCCGGATGGGAGCAGACAGCTCTCATCCGGGTTTTCTGAGTTTTCGGATCTTTCGGTAGCTGCTGGGAGTGCAGCCGACATATTTTTTGAATACCATGCTGAAATAATTGCTGGTCATAAAGCCGGCATCGATGCCGATCTCGGTCAGCGGTTGGTCGGTCAGCTCTAACTGCTGTCTCGCGTATTCGATGCGCTGACGTGTGATGAACTCAGAGGGGGTAAAGCCGACCTCCTCTTTAAACTTGCTCTTGAATCTGGAGAGAGAATATCCGGAGAGTTCCGCCAGCTGCTGCAGCCTCAGATCCTCGGAAAAATTCTGACCGATATAGCTGACTACCTGGTGGATCGGAGTGTCAGCAGGTGTACTTGGCTGCCCGGCTGTGGAAGGCGGGCAGTCGCAGACTTCAAACAGAAGGCAGGAGAGATACTGTGCTCCGATCAGATAGTGAGACGGATCGGAGGAGAACAGGTGCTCTGCTGCTTTTTTCAGGATTCGCAGATGGAGACTGCTGATCGCCAGATGACGGTAGGGAAGCGCCAGAAGGCGTTCGGCGAGAAGGCGGCTGGCACCGGGTTCCAGACCGAGCAGATGCTCCTTGTCTCTGACGCCGATCTGAAAAGCATAGAATTCGCAGGGGGACTGTACCGCTCCGGAGGTCTGGTGCATCTCGTAGGGAAAGGTCAGAAGCATCTCATTGCCGATGATGGTATATTTCTCATCCACAACGGTGGTCTGCCGCTGTCCTTTGACCAGAAAATGAAATTCGATGATATCGGAGTGATAGTGCGGAGGCGTCGGCTTGGATGCCTGTGTCTGGCTGCTGTGCATGAAATTGTAGAGTCCGGGAATCTTGTGATAGTCGTGAGGAAGCAGCCGGACGTTTTTATTCCACTGATATTCGTCGAAGAGCTCGCGCATGACAGATCCTCCTATACGGAATTGCGAAATGGCTGATTTTAGAAATTTGCCGCTTCTGATGGTTCTATTATATTGTTTTTATTAAGAAAATGCAACGATATTTGTGCGAATAATACAAATAATATGGATGAAAAATGGATAAAGAGGTCGAAAATATGTGTACTTCTTCTAAAAACTATAAAATAATACTTTATCTTATATTGAATGCACAAAAATGTTAAAACGAATAAGATGAAATTATTGAAAATAACTAAATAAGAGGGCGCGATTATGAACCGAATTACGAAAATCAAAGAAAAGATGGAAAAGAAGGAGCTCTGCTTCGGAACTCATATTTCCACCCAGGATCCGGACTTCTATGAAGTCAGCGGATATATGGGCTATGATTATGTCTGGATCGATAATGAGCATGCGGGAATGACGCAGCCGATGATCAAAAATGCGATCATTGCAACAAATGCGGGCGGCGCTGCAGCATTTGTGCGTGTCCCGGATCATCAGATGTGCAATGTGAAGCCAGTGATCGAGTGCGGACCGGACGGCATTATTTTCCCGATGGTAAATACGGCTGAGCAGGCAAGACAGTGTGTGGCACACTGCACCTATCCGCCGAAGGGCACCAGAGGTTTTGGACCGCTGCGCGGCATCGATTACGGTCTGATGGACTTCGATGAGTATGTTCGTACCGCAGATGACCGCTGCCTGCATCTGATGCAGTGTGAGCATAAGGAGGCGGTAAAAAATCTGGATGAGATCCTTGAGGTTCCGGGCGTGGACGTGATCATCTGCGGACCGATGGATCTTTCCGGTTCGATCGGCAAGATGGGACAGTTCTCAGATCCTGAGATGATCAGCCTGATGCAGGAGATCATTGACAAGTGCAAGGCGCACAATAAGCCGTTCGGACTTTCCTTCGGACTGACGGATACCAAGCTGATGGATTTCTGGATCGGACAGGGAGCAACATTCTTCTCTCTCGGAACTCCGCTGGATTATTTCCGTGAGATGGGAATGGATACGATCCGTCTTGCCAGAAAAATGGAGGCTGAGAGGAACTAAAAAGAGAAATAAATAAAAGAGGGGGTGTTGACTGTGCAGAAGAATAATTCTGGCCTGACAAAGATCAAGGGGTGTACCGAAAAGGTCATCGATGTGATGTCTGTGGTGCTGCTGCTGTTTATCTTTATTCTGGGTCTGGCACAGGTAATCTGGAGGTGGATCTTAAATGATCCGATCGTGTGGTCAGAGGAGCTGATTCAGCTGACCTATGTATGGATCTGCTATCTTGGATGGACGATCGCGGAGAGAAAGGACAGTCATATCCGCATTACGGCGATCCACAATATGCTGCCGAAGTCAGCGCAGAAGTGGGTGCAGCTGTTCTGCCATGTACTGACGATCGTATTTTCTGTTTTAATGGTCTACTACGGTATCAAGCTGGTAGGTGCCGGCGCGAAGCGTACAGCGGTTTCTCTGAAACTGAATTACGCGATCGTATACCTGATGGGACCGATCACGAACTTTATTATTATTTTTTATGAGATTGCAGCGATGATCGAGTGCTGGCGCATCGGTCCGCGTGACTACAGGGATAAAGGAGGAGACGAAGAATGATTATTAGTATGGTAACCTTTCTTGTTTTGCTCTTCACAGGTCTGCCTCTTTATGTAAACCTTGGTCTGACCTCGTTCCTGTATATGTTCCTGACCGGAACGAACCCGATGGTCGTTGTGCAGCGAATCACACAGGCATCGAATTCCTTTACGATGATCGCAGCGCCGTTTTTCATCCTGATGGGAAATCTGATGAATACCGGCGGTGTTACCAGAAAGATGTTCCGCTTTGCAAATGTTCTGGTTGGTACGGTTCCGGGCGGTATGGGACATGCAAATGTTCTCTGCTCTGCGCTGTTTGCAGGCATGAGCGGTACTGCCGTAGCTGATGCGGGCGGTCTCGGAAATATCGAGATCGAGGCGATGAGAGAGATGGGATATGATGACGATTTCTCCTGCGCCGTGACCTCTGCGTCTTCCGTGCTCGGACCGATCATTCCGCCGTCTCTGCCGATGGTCATCCTGGCTGTTACGGTCGGTGCGTCTGTCGGACGCTGCTTTGTTGGCGGTATCGTACCTGGTATCCTGATCGCAGTGGCACTCTGCTCCATGGTTGCCTATTACGCAAATAAGAGACATTATCCGAGAAATACCCGCCCGACGCTGAAGGTGGTATGGCAGGCATTTAAGGATGCATTCTTTGCACTGCTTGCTCCGGTCATTCTGTTTGCTGCAATCTATACCGGTGTGGTAACCACTACCGAGGCGGCTATCGTGGCAGCGTTCTATTCCATGATCATCGGTCTGGTCTGCTACAGAGATCTGAAGATCCGCGATATCCCGAAGGTCATGCTCTCCACCTGTGAGACGACCGGTGTGGTTCTTTCTATCGTAATGACTGCAAATATCTTCGGATATATGCTGACGATCGCTCAGGTTCCGCAGATGATCACAAATGTGCTTCTGGGTATTTCCAACAAGGTCGTATTCCTGTTGGTGATCAATCTGTTCCTGCTGTTTGTCGGATGTTTTATGGAAGGTACGGCAGCGATTTTGATCCTCGCTCCGATCCTGGTGCCGGCAATGCAGGCGATGGGTGTTTCCGAGACTCAGGCTTGTCTGATCATGATCCTGAATCTGATGATCGGTGTTATCACTCCGCCGGTAGGCGTGGTGCTGTATGTCACGTCGAATGTCGCGAAGGTGTCGGCAAACCGAGTGATCAAGGCGACGATACCGTTCCTGGTTCCACTGGCACTCGTGCTTCTGCTGGTGACCTATGTGCCGGCGATCACAAACTTCCTGCCGAATCTTCTGTACGGGTAAGCTGTGAAGCAGCACTTGGGTGACAGTGAACTGGCAATAAAAGAAATGAAAACGATGAAAGAGATATAGGAAAGAGAAATACAAAAGAGATATATAAAAGTCGGTTGCTGCAGCAATCGCTGCCACTGTTCGGAAATCGCTTCGTTGCCGACGCTCCGCAGCTTTTTCCGCATGGCGGTCAGCCCGTCCGGGACTTTTATAAATATATTAATAAACAGGAGGGTTTTATTATGAACATGAAGAAACTGGCAGCAGCAGGTCTGGCAATGGGTATTCTCGCAAGCACTTCTATCGGTGCAGGTGCAGTGGATCTGAAATGGGGTTCCGTACATCCGGATACCGCAGTTACCACTCAGATGATGATGAAGGCTATTGAGGAGATCAATGCAAATGCAGACGATGTTACCGTAAATGCGTTCCCGAACGGTACTCTTGGCGGATCTCAGGATCTGGTTGAGGGAGTTCAGGAAGGTCTGGTTGACATTATCACAGAGGGACCGTCCCAGTTCGCACAGTGGATCCCGAAGTCCGGACAGGTTGAGGCTCCGTATCTGTGGCAGAGCGTTGATCACATGCTCAAGACCATGAACGGTGAGTACCGTGACACTCAGAATGAGATGTTTGATGCGATCAATGTTCGTATCCTTGGTACTTTCTACTATGGAACCAGACAGCTGACCGCTAACAAAGAGGTTCACACTCTTGCAGATCTGGAAGGCATGAAGATCCGTGTTCCGCAGGCTGATATGTATGTAAAGATGGTTGAGTCCTGGAACGCAGCAGCTACTCCGATGAACCTGAATGAGCTTTATATGGCTCTGCAGACCGGTACGGTTGATGCTCAGGAGAACCCGCTGACCACCTTCGAGAGCAACAAGTTCTATGAGGTAGTTAAGAACATCATTCTGACTGACCACATCATCTGCCCGAACCAGATCTACATCAACGGTGATGTTTGGAATGCTATGTCTGAGCATGATCAGGAAGTTGTACAGACTGCTATCGACAATGCAATTGCATGGAACAACGAGCAGGTACTTCAGGCTGAGGAAGATCTGAAGAAGAGCCTTGTTGATGACTATGGCTGCACACTGATCACTCCGGATGAGACGATCCGTGAGGCTACCATCCCGTATGTACAGCCGCTCGTAGAGGACTGGGATCTGATCCAGAGCTACGCTGAGTAAGATACGGAGAAACTGTCTTAACATAATATAAAAGTGATTTGCAGAGAGAGCTGATGCAAAACAGATGAGAAATCATCTGCGGAGCGTCAGCTCCTTCTTTTTGCGACAAGCATGCAAAGAAAACGTCCGGCGGATGTTGTTTTACTGTCTTTAAAAATTCTGAATGCACGAAAATAAGAGAGCTGCCCCCCGTTTTAGTGCAAATTTTCAATGAATCAACAGCTCCTTGCACTAAAATGAGAAAAACAATAAGATTTTCGTGCACATTTATCCAAGTACTCCCGTTTTACGCACGAAATAAGAAGGAAAAAGCCAGTTTTCATGCACTCCTTCGGAAAACCAGCTGTTTTACGCACGAAATAAGAAGAAAAAAGCCAGTTTTCATGCACTCCTTCGGAAAACCAGCTGTTTTATGCACTAAATTAAGAAGGAAAAAGCCAGTTTTGTGCATTCGCTAAAATCTGCCATCAATATAGCGCAGGAAAGTGTGCAGAACCTATTGACAAATACCCCAAGGGGGTATAATATGATGATAAAGATACCCGGTAAGGGTATGCAGATAGAAACGTGTTCACTCGAAGTTTTCAAGTGAGAGGTAAACGAATATGGAAGAAAACAGAATTTTAGAGAATAAAGAAGAAACATGTTGCTGTGATACGGAGGATGTAAAAGTGACCACAGCTGAGGAGACAGAAACAGAAGTCTGTCCCTGCTGCAGCACCAGACATAAAGAGCGCAGTGCCGAAGAGAAGAAAGCAATGATGAGCCGACTGAAGAGGATCGAAGGACAGGTTCGCGGAATCGAGCGAATGGTCGAAAATGATGCGTACTGCCCGGACATCCTGGTACAGATCTCAGCGATCACCAGTGCGATGAACAGCTTCGGAAAAGTGCTGCTGTCAAATCATATACACAACTGCGTGGCAGAGGATATCCGCGAAGGAAAAGATGAAGTCATCGATGAGCTCTGCAGTGTCCTTCAGAAAATGATGAAGTGAGTCAAGCGAGCCGTGCACAGATTTTCATGTTTACATGAAAAAATCTGTATAGGGCGAGCGCCAATCATGAGGAAGAAGCCATTTTCGGAACGAAAATGAGCGGAATCCGAATGATTGCAGCATGACGGGAGCATGAAATGCGGAGTCATGCGTGACTCACGTAAGGTAACAACAAACGTAAGATAACAACAAACGAAAGGTACATATCTGCAAAAGTCGATTGCTTCGTTGCTTTGCAGCTTTCGCAATCACAGCCCGTATTAAAGGAGGATTTACCATGGATCAATATATTGTCACCGGCATGACCTGTGCAGCCTGCCAGTCACATGTCGAAAAAGCGGTCGCAAAGGTAGAGGGTGTCGATTCTGTCACCGTTTCTCTGCTGACAAATTCTATGTCTGTCACCGGTACAGCAACTGCGGAGCAGGTCATCTCCGCTGTGCAGGCAGCAGGTTATGGTGCCGAGCCGAAGGGCTCAGATGCAGGCGCAGCAAAAAAGGGCAGTGCCTCTCAGAAACTTGCAGCATCTGAGGATGCCCTGAAAGACCGTGAGACACCGAAGCTGGTAAAAAGACTGATCTATTCCGCAGCCTTCCTTGCGATCCTGATGTATTTTTCCATGGGTCACAATATGGCAGGATGGCCGGTGCCGGCATTCCTGAATCATAATCACATCGGTCTGGCGATCACGCAGATGATTCTTGCAATCATTGTAATGTTCATTAACCGTGCATTCTTTATTTCCGGTTTCCGGTCTCTGATTCACGGCGCACCGAACATGGATACACTGGTAGCGCTCGGTTCCGGAGTTTCCTTCGGATGGTCTTTATACATTCTGTATCAGATGACCTATCTGATCACAAACAATACACCGAATGCAGACCTGATGGATATTTACCATACACAGCTTTATTTTGAGTCAGCCGCAATGATCCCGGCACTCATCACGGTAGGAAAGACTCTGGAGGCACTCTCCAAGGGAAGAACTACAGATGCACTGAAAAATCTGATGAAAATGGCACCGAAGACCGCAGTTGTTCTGCGCGACGGTGCAGAAGTTACCGTAGATATCGATGAAGTACAGCAGGGAGACCTCTTTGTTGTACGTCCGGGAGAAAGTATTCCGGTAGACGGCGTGGTCGTAGAGGGAACCAGTGCTGTAGACGAATCCGCTCTGACAGGTGAGTCCATTCCGGTGGACAAGGCAGAGGGTGACAATGTCAGCGCGGCAACCATCAACCAGTCCGGATTTATCAAGGCAAAAGCAACCAGAGTCGGAGAGGATACTACTTTCTCACAGATCATTCAGATGGTTTCCGACGCAGCAGCGACCAAGGCACCGATCGCCAGAATCGCTGATAAAGTATCCGGCGTATTTGTACCGGCAGTTATTCTGATCGCAGCAGTTGTGGCAGCTATCTGGCTGATTTCCGGCTCAAATCTTACCTTCGCGCTGGAGCGTGCAATCAGTGTGCTGGTGATCTCCTGCCCGTGTGCCCTGGGTCTTGCAACGCCGGTGGCTATCATGGTCGGAAATGGTATGGGTGCTAAAAACGGTATCCTGTTCAAGACCAGTGAGTCTCTGGAGAACGCAGGAAAGGTACAGATCGTTGCATTAGACAAGACAGGAACGATCACTGCAGGTAAACCGGAAGTGACTGACATTGTTCCGGAGGATGGCGTGAAAGAAGAGACGCTTGTCCGCATGGCTGTTTCTCTTGAGCAGAAGAGTGAGCATCCGCTGGCAACTGCAGTGGCAGCTTACGGTGAAGCAAATGGTATTAAGGTTTCTGAGACAGCAGATTTTGCAGCACTTCCTGGCAATGGCCTGCGCGGCATGATCGAGAAGAAGGAAGTAGTCGGAGGCTCTTACGCTTATATTTCTGACAATTATCAGGTATCAGACCGTCTCAGCGCCGAGGCAGCACGCCTCGCTGAGCAGGGAAAAACACCGCTGTTTTTTGCTCAGGATGGTAAGGTACTTGGTATGATCGCAGTGGCAGATGTGATCAAAGAAGATTCTGCACAGGCGATTCGCGAACTGAAAAATATGGGTATTGAAGTGGTCATGCTGACCGGTGACAATGAGAAGACTGCACAGGCGATCGGAAAAGAAGCAGGTGTGGACCGTGTCATTGCCGGTGTGCTTCCGGATGGAAAGGAAGCCGTGATCCGCAGTCTGCAGAGCAGAGGAAAGACCGCAATGGTCGGCGACGGTATCAACGATGCGCCTGCTCTGACCAGAGCAGATATCGGTATTGCTATCGGAGCAGGAACGGATGTGGCGATCGATTCCGCAGATGTCGTACTGATGAATTCCAAATTGACCGATGTTTCCGCAGCAGTACGTCTGAGTCGTGCAACCCTGCGCAACATTCACCAGAACCTGTTCTGGGCATTCGCATACAATGCGATCCTGATCCCGATGGCAGCAGGTGCCTATACAGGCATCCAGATGAAGCCGATGTGGGGTGCGGCAGCAATGTCACTCTCCAGCTTTACCGTCTGCATGAATGCACTTCGACTGAATCTGTTCCCGCTTCATCGCGCAGACAAAGACCGTCCGATGCGTAAAAAGGCAGCACCGGAGAGCGCGCAGACTGTGGTTGAGAGCAGCACAGCAAATAAAGCAGTCGAGACTGAGAAGACAGCAGTCAAAGCTGAGGAAACAAACAGCATAGTGGCAGCACAGAAAACCGTATACATCAACGGAATGATGTGCGAGCACTGCGAGAATCATATCAAAGAAGCACTTGAAGCACTCGACGTAGTGAGCAAGGCAGAGGCATCCCATGAGAAGGGAACTGCCGTGATCACTGTCACAGACAGCTTTGACGAAGAGGCAGTGAAAAAAGCGGTCGAGGATGCAGACTATGAGTTTGTGAAGATCGAAGGAGATAACGCAGCAGAGCAGGGAGCGCAGAAAACCGTATACATCAATGGAATGATGTGCGAGCACTGTGAGAATCATATCAAAGAAGCACTTGAAGCACTCGACGGAGTGAGCAAGGCAGAGGCATCCCATGAGAAGGGAACTGCCGTGATCACTGTCACA
>JAUNAF010000056.1 GCA_030527715.1 Eubacteriales bacterium | reverse complement strand
CAGAAATATTTTATTCAATTCAGAACTTTTCCAAAACACCGGAAACAGTGGAAAATGCAAATCCCGGTGTAATCTGCGGACAGCGTGCACCGGAAACAGTGAAAAATGTAAATTCCGGTGTAATCTACTCCGGTTTTCCTGGAGAAATACAGCGAAAATGAAGAAAAAAGTGAATCCCGATGTAACTCACAGGTGATTTTTGCAGAAAAATACAGCGGAAATAAAGAAAAAAGCAAATTTTATTGTCACCTGTTCGGAAAATACATCGGAAACATTAAAAATTGTAAATCCCGGTGTGATTTGCCGGCAGATAGAAAATATGGCCGGCAAATAATTGCCAATAACCAGATATAGATATCAGCTCTTTCGCATGTCTGGCAGCAGACGAGCTGCAGGCAGGGCATGATATCCTGATGAAGAAGACAAAAAGGAGCTGATGCTCCATAGATGAGATCATATATGTGATCAGCACATCTATTATGCATCAGCTCCTTATATGTTTGGAATCAAATTCAGACGTTCACTGCCGGAAATGCCAGTGCAGCACGTAAGTCTGGATTCTGAATCAGTGCTTAGTACGGCTCACCAACGACATGTACATTGATCAGGTTGGTGGTTCCGGAGATACCAAGCGGCACTCCAGCTGTGATGATAGCTACATCGCCGTCTGCAAGATGTCCTGCAGCGACTGCCTCATCGATGGAATGCTCGAACAGCTCGAAGGTATCCTGCTCCTCCTTGGTCTGTACCGGGATCACGCCCCAGGTCAGGTTCAGCTGGCGGCATACATGCGGATGAGTAGCGCAGCCGATGATCGGGCAGGACGGACGGTATTTTGCAATCGTGTGAGCAGTTCTTCCGGACTTGGTGACAGTAACGATCGCCTTGGCCTTCAGATCATGAGCAACAGAAACTGTTGCGTATGCAATACCTTCCGTGATGTTTTCGGTCGGCTTGGTAAGTCTGTGGTTGAAACGGTTGACATAGCTGATGTCAGCCTCGGTGCGCTCAGCGATACGGACCATGGTCTGCAGAGTCTCTACCGGATATTTGCCGGCAGCAGTCTCACCGGAGAGCATGATGGCGCTGGTACCGTCGTAGATCGCATTGGCAACGTCGGTGGTCTCAGCACGGGTAGGACGCGGATGGTTGATCATGGAATCGAGCATCTGAGTAGCAGTGATAACGATCTTGCCCGCATCTACGGTCTTTTTGATCAGTTCCTTCTGGATGGAAGGGAGTTCCTCAAACGGGATCTCAACACCCATGTCGCCGCGGGCGATCATGATACCGTCGGATACCTCAAGGATCTTGTCGATGTTGTCCACACCCTCTTTGTTTTCGATCTTTGCGATGATACCGATGGTGTCACAGTTTTCCTCCTCAAAAATCTTGCGGATCTCAAGAATGTCATCGGCGGTTCTGGTAAAGGAAGCGGCGATGAAGTCATACTGATTCTTGATACCGAAGAGGATATCGCTGCGATCCTTCTCACTGATAAAAGGAAGAGAGAGGGAAACATTCGGAACATTGACGCCCTTGTGGTTGGAGACCGGACCGCCGTTCAATACCTCACAGATGATATCAGTGTCGGTGGTTTCCTTGACCTGCAGACCGATCAGACCGTCGTCGAGAAGAATGGTATCTCCCGGCTTTACGTCGTGCGGAAGACCGGTGTAAGTGATGGAGACGATAGAAGCATCTCCGTCGAGGTCGCGGCTGGTCAGAGTGAAGTCCTGACCCTTCTCCAGCATAACCTTTCCTTCTTTAAAATCCTTCAGACGGATCTCCGGACCCTTTGTATCGAGAAGAGCAGCGATCGGCTTTTTCGCAGCATTGCGGGCCTTTTTCAGAGCGGCCAGACGACCTTTCTGCTCCTCGTGGGAACCGTGGGAAAAGTTGAAACGTGCAACATTCATACCTGATTCGATCAGGGCCTCAAGTACTCCCGGCTGATCGGTGGAAGGTCCAAGTGTGCAGATAATTTTTGTTTTGATCATAAATAAATTCCTTTCTAAAACAATAAACAAGGTTCTATTTTATTTATTTAAAAGGAATCTGTCAATGATTTCTGCAACGCCGTCGTGATTATTGTCTCGTGTTGTTACATAATTTCCAACGCCTTTCATGCTTTCAAGGGCATTGCACATCAGTGCTCCGACGTGGGCGGTATTGAGCATTTCGATGTCATTTTCAGCATCTCCGGCAGCTACCGTATTTTCCATAGGAATGCCGAGCTCCTTTGCGAGCATGCGGACTGCATGACCCTTGTTTACCCCTGCAGGCATGAATTCCAGATACTCAGGGCAGGAGTAGACCATCTCAAGAGTTCCCTCACACCAGGAAGTGACATCCGCCTTAAAGGCATCGAGCTTTTCGTGAGATTCATAGCAGATCACGAGCGCCTTGCATGGCGTGTAGTCGCTGCCGAGAGCCTCTGTGACATCAGATACGATCTCAAAAGGCATCTTTGTCTTTTTGCAGTAGCGGTGGAGATCCTCATTCTCAAATTCGGAAACAACACTGGTATCAGAGTAAGTCTGTGCGTGCAGGCCGAAATCATTGGCACGGTGCATCAGCTCAACGACGCGGGAGAGCGGGATGCCTGTGATAGACATCAGCTTTTTGCGATAAGGATCGTAGCTGAGTCCTCCATTATAGGCAATGATATAACATCCGTCGCCGTTGAGCTGAAGTTCGTCTGCCAGGCGCAGAGCACTCGGAAGAGGGCGGCCGGTGGTGATGGCAACCTTGTGACCGGCAGCGAGAGCCTCGTTCAATGCACGGCGGTTTTCGACGCTGACATGCTTGTCATCATCATAGAGGGTGCCGTCCAGATCCAGGAAAATAATTTTGGAATTGGTACTCATGAAATCTCCCTTCTTAAAAGAAATAAAAAAATGAAAAAAACACTTGACTTTTTCTGTATTCTGATATATTATACACAAGCACGGTTCCTTGGTCAAGCGGTTAAGACGCCGCCCTCTCACGGCGGAAACAGGGGTTCGATTCCCCTAGGAACTGTTCTTACGAAAGTAAGTGAAAATTTTATATGGTATGGTTCCTTGGTCAAGCGGTTAAGACGCCGCCCTCTCACGGCGGAAACAGGGGTTCGATTCCCCTAGGAACTGTTCTTACGAAAGTAAGTGAAAATTTTATATGGTATGGTTCCTTGGTCAAGCGGTTAAGACGCCGCCCTCTCACGGCGGAAACAGGGGTTCGATTCCCCTAGGAACTGTTTTAACAGGACAGATGAAAACATCTGTCCTTTCTTTTCTCTATCGGTAGTTTTGAAGGTATAAATATGTAAGAATAGAACTGTTCAGAGCCATCTCGAAAATGCGCTGCATTTTCTCGATGCGGCGTATCCGCCGTATGGATTCAGGTCAGATCCTGCCCTTATGAGCAAGCTCAACGTGCAGGATCCAACGCTGAATCCGCATGGCTCTGAACAGGTGCAAATGGAGAGTTTATGGGTAAAAACGCAAATTATGATGCATCAAGTATTTCTGTGCTGGAGGGTCTTGAGGCTGTCCGCATGCGTCCGGGAATGTACATCGGAAGTACCTCCCGCAAGGGTCTGAACCATCTGGTATACGAGATCGTGGACAATGCTGTGGATGAGCACCTCGCCGGAGCGTGCAGCAGGATCGAAGTATTTCTGGAGAAAGACGGATCCGCAACGGTTAGTGACAACGGACGAGGAGTGCCGGTCGGCATGCATGAAAAAGGAGTGCCGGCAGAGCGTCTGGTATTTACGACCCTGCATGCGGGCGGAAAGTTCGACAATGAGAGCTACAAGACCAGCGGTGGTCTGCACGGCGTAGGTTCCTCAGTCGTAAACGCACTTTCCACCTGGCTGGATGTCAAGATCAAGCGAGAGGGCTATATACATCATGACCGTTTTGAACGCGGAGTTCCGGTGATCGAGCTGGAGGACGACGGCAGTCTGCCGAAGCTCGGACGCACAAAGGAGACCGGTACCTGTGTAAACTTTCTTCCGGATCCGGAAATTTTTGAAAAAACACGGTTTGCCGCAGACGAGATCATCAGCCGTCTGCACGAGACCGCCTATCTGAATCCTGAGCTGACGATCATTTTTGAGGATCGCAGACAGGAGCCGATCACACAGCTGGAGTTCCACGAGCCGGAAGGTATCGTGGGTTTTGTGCGTGATCTGAATAAGAATAAAGAAGCGATCCATGAGCAGCCGATCTATTTTAAGGGCGAGTCCGAGGGAATCGAAGTGGAATGTGCCTTCCAGTATGTGAATGAATTCCATGAAAATGTGCTCGGCTTCTGCAACAATATTTACAATGCAGAGGGCGGTACACATCTGACCGGATTCAAGACCGCCTTTACCGGTGTGCTGAACACCTATGCGAGAGAGATCGGTATTTTAAAGGAAAAAGATGCCAACTTTACCGGAGCGGATATTCGAAACGGAATCACAGCCGTCATTACCGTAAAGCATCCGGCGCCGCGCTTTGAGGGACAGACAAAGACCAAGCTGGACAACCAGGACGCTTCCAAGGCCGTATCCAAGGTCGTTTCCGAGGAAGCGGTACTCTTTTTTGACCGAAACCTGGAGACCCTGAAAAAGGTGCTTTCCTGCGCCGAGAGAGCCGCAAAGATCCGCAAGAGTGAGGAGAAGGCAAAGACCAATCTGCTGACAAAGCAGAAATATTCCTTTGATTCCAACGGAAAGCTTGCAAACTGCGAGAGCCGCAAGGCAGAGCAGTGCGAGATCTTTATCGTAGAGGGAGATTCTGCGGGAGGATCCGCAAAGACCGCGAGAGACCGTAACTTCCAGGCGATCCTGCCGATCCGAGGAAAGATCCTGAACGTGGAGAAGGCAAGCATCGACAAGGTGCTCGCAAATGCAGAGATCAAGACGATGATCAATGCGTTCGGCTGCGGATTTTCAGAGGGCTACGGCAATGACTTTGATATCAGCAAGCTTCGCTATGACAAGATCATCATTATGGCCGATGCCGACGTGGACGGAGCACATATCAGCACCCTGCTGCTAACTCTGTTTTACCGCTTCATGCCGGAGCTGATCTTCGAGGGACATGTCTATATCGCAATGCCGCCGCTGTACAAGGCGATGCCGGCGCGCGGTCCCGAGGAGTATCTGTACGACGACAAGGCACTGGAAAAATACAGAAAAACACATAAAAACTTCACCCTGCAGCGCTATAAGGGACTGGGTGAGATGGACGCAGAGCAGCTCTGGGAGACCACACTGGATCCTAAGACCCGCGTTCTGAAAAAGGTAGAGATAGAGGATGCACGTATGGCCTCCTCTGTGACGGAGATGCTGATGGGCAATGAAGTGCCGCCGCGCCGCGCCTTCATCTATGAGCACGCAAGGGACGCAGAGCTGGACGTATAAAGAGAGGTATACATGGAAAGAACATCGGAACAGATCCTTCGAACAGAGTATTCGGAGATCATGCAAAAATCGTATATTGATTACGCGATGAGTGTCATCGTTTCACGTGCCCTGCCGGACGTCAGGGACGGACTGAAGCCGGTACAGCGCCGTACGCTGTACGATATGCACGAGCTGGGAATTCGCGCAGACCGCCCTTACCGTAAGTGCGCACGTATTGTCGGCGACACCATGGGTAAGTATCATCCGCACGGTGACAGCTCGATCTACGAGGCTCTGGTAGTCATGGCACAGGAGTTTAAAAAGGGACTGCCTCTGGTGGACGGTCACGGAAACTTCGGTTCCATCGAGGGAGACGGTGCCGCAGCCATGCGTTATACCGAGGCGCGTCTGCAGAAGATCACCCAGGAAGCTTTTTTGGGAGATCTGGACAAGGACGTGGTCAACTTCCTGCCGAACTTTGATGAGACGGAGAAAGAACCGGAGGTACTGCCGGTGCGTCTGCCGAACCTTCTGGTCAACGGTTCCGAGGGAATCGCTGTCGGTATGGTGACCAGCATTCCGCCGCACAATCTCGGGGAAGTCATCGACGCCGTAATCGCAGCGATCGAAAAAGAGAATATCACGACAGAAGAGCTGATGCAGTATATCCAGGGACCGGATTTTCCGACCGGCGGACTGGTGGTAAACAAGGATGAGCTTCTTCAGATCTACGAGACCGGTGCGGGCAAGCTTCGCCTGCGCGGAAAAGTGGAGATCGAAAAGGAGAAGAACGGCAGAGAAAATCTGGTCATCAGCGAGATCCCGTACACGATGATGGGTGCCAATATCGGAAAATTCCTGAATGACGTCGCAGGTCTGGTCGAGAGCAAAAAGACCGCAGATATCGTGGATATCTCCAACCAGTCCTCCAAGGACGGCATTCGTATCGTACTGTCACTGCGCAAAAATGCAGACACCGATCATCTGATCAACATGCTCTACAAAAAGACGAGACTGGAGGATACCTTCGGTGTCAACATGCTCGCCGTTGTGGATGGAAGACCGGAGACACTGAGCCTGAAGCAGATCATCGAGCACCATATTGACTTCCAGATCGAGGTCAATACCAGAAAGTACCGTGCACTGCTTGAGAAGGAGACACAGAAGCAGGAGATCCAGGAAGGTCTGATCAAGGCCTGCGATGTGATCGATCTGATCATCGAGATCCTCAGAGGAAGCAAGAGCCAGAAGCAGGCAAAGGACTGTCTGGTATCCGGAATCACAGAAGGCATCAAATTCCGTTCCCGCGCGTCTCAGAAGCAGGCAGCTCAGCTGCGTTTCACAGAGGCACAGGCGACCGCGATCCTGGAGATGCGTCTGTACCGCCTGATCGGTCTGGAGATCGATGCGCTGATGAAGGAGCATGAGAAAACACTGAAAAATATCGAGCAGTATTCCGATATCCTGAACAACTACAGCTCCATGGCAAAGCTGATCATCAAAGAGCTGAAGGCACTGAAGAAGGAATACGGCCGTGAGAGACGTACCGTAGTAGAAAACGCCGCAGAGGCAGTGTACGTCGAAAAGAAGATCGAAGAGATGGAAGTCTGTGTGCTGGTGGACCGCTTCGGCTATGTCCGCAGCATGGATACCGCCACCTTCGAGCGAAACAGGGAGAACGCAGTTGCGGAGAGCAAACACGTGATCTCCTGTATGAATACAGACAAGATCTGTATTTTCACCGACACCGGAAATATGTACAGCATCAAGGTGCTGGATATTCCGTTCGGAAAATTCCGAGACAAGGGACAGCCGATCGACAACCTCAGCGGCTATGACGGAACGACCGAGCAGATCGTCTGCATGGAAGGTCTGCAGAAGCTGAAATACGGTCTGCTGCTGTTCTGTACCGAGAAGGGTATGATCAAACAGGTCTCCGGAACGGAATTTGACGTGACGAAGCGCACCATCTCAGCGACGAAGCTGGGAGAGGATGACCGTCTGATCTTCCTCGGAGTGATCTCAGAGGCAGCCACATGTGTCTTCAAGACAGCGCAGGGCTACTGCTTAAGGATCCCGATCAGTGAGATCCCGCAGAAGAAAAAGGCAGCCATCGGCGTGCGGGGAATCAGCCTCGGTCAGAAGGACCATGTCGAAGAGGTAAGGATCCTGGACGGTGCCGGGGACAATATTCTGATACATAAAGAAAAAGAAGTACATCTTGACAAACTGAAAATCGGCAAACGAGATACGAAGGGAACGAAGATCCGCACATGAATTTACTGACGATGGAACATCTGACAAAAGCATATACCGAGCGTCTTCTGCTGGATGATACCGAGCTCTCGATCCATGAGGGTGACAAGATCGGTGTCATCGGCGTCAACGGTACCGGAAAGAGCACGCTGCTTCGTATCGTTGCCGGTCTGGAGGCGACCGATGAGGGCAAGGTCACCAAGGGCAGAAGTGTCACGATCGGATACCTGGCGCAGCAGCCGGATTTTAAGGAGGATCATACCGTCCTTCAGGCAGTGATCGACGGAAATGCAAATGAGCGCAACCGCTGGACACTGGAGAGCGATGCAAGACAGATGATCGCCTCACTGCACATTCCGGATGAGAATCAGCCGATCCGTGAGCTGTCCGGAGGACAGAGAAAGAGGGCGGCGCTTGCGAGAGTACTGCTCGGAGAATATGACATTCTGGTGCTCGACGAGCCGACCAACCATCTGGACAACGGCATGGCAGCCTGGCTGGAGGAATTTCTTCTGCATTTCCGAGGTGCGGTGCTGATGGTCACGCATGACCGTTATTTCCTGGATCGTGTCTCCAACCGGATCATCGAGCTGGACCACGGAAAGATCTACAACTATCCGGGAAATTATTCAGAGTTCCTGCGTCTGAAAGAAGCAAGACAGAATATAGAGATCGCTTCAGAGCGCAAAAGACAGAGTCTGCTGCGCACAGAGCTTGCCTGGCTGGCCCGCGGTGCGAGAGCCAGATCCACCAAGCAGAAAGCGCATATAGAGCGTATCGAAAAGATGCAGCAGGTGGCCGCACCGATCGAAGAGCAGCAGATGGAGATGAGCTCCGTTGTCACCCGCATGGGACGAAAGACGATCGAGGCAGAGCATCTCTCCAAGCGCTACGGTGACAGAGTTCTGTTTGAGGATTACAGCTATATTTTCCTGCGCGGTGAGCGGATCGGCATCATCGGCGAAAATGGCTGCGGCAAAAGTACACTGCTGAAGATCCTGACCGGCAATGAGCTGCCGGACAGCGGAACCGTGACGATCGGAGAGACGGTCAGCATCGGTTATTTCGCACAGGATGCCAGAGAGATGGATGAGCAGATGCGCGCGATCGATTACGTCAAGGAAGTCGGAGAGTATGTGACGACCACGGACGGAAAGATCACGGCGGCGATGCTGCTGGAGCGCTTCCTGTTTGACGGAAGCATGCAGTACAGTCCGATCGGAAAGCTTTCCGGAGGAGAGAGACGCCGTCTGCAGCTGCTGCGCGTGCTGATGTCTGCACCGAATGTGCTGATCCTCGACGAGCCGACCAATGATCTGGATATCCGTACATTGACGATTCTGGAGGACTATCTGGACAGTTTTGAAGGCATTGTGATCGTAGTCTCCCATGACCGCTATTTCCTGGACCGTATCGTTCGGAGAATCTTTGCATTTGAGGAAAACGGAAAGATCCAGCAGTATGAGGGCGGATATTCTGATTATCTGAATGCCTATGAGCTGCGTCATCCGTCACAGAGTGAACCGGGAAATACAAAGGCAGACCGGACGGAGCGCAGAACACAGAGTGCTCCGGAGGCTGAGAATAAAAATGCCCGAAGCCATGAAAAAAAGCTGAAATTCACCTTTAAAGAGCAGAGAGAATTTGATACCATAGAAGAGGACATTGAGGCTCTGGAGACCCGCATTTCCGAACTTGAGGACGAGATGCAGGCAAATGCAGCCAGCTATGGCAGACTGACGGAGCTGAATGCCGAGAAGGAAGCAGCAGAAGAAGAACTGATGCAGAAGATGGAGCGGTGGGAATACCTGACAGAGCTCCATGAGCAGATTCAGGCACAGCAGGAGAAGAACGATGGGGATAAAAATCGTATTTGACGGCGGAGAAGGCGAGATCATTGAGAAGAAATCCCGCTTTATCGCGACCGTAAAGCCTGTCACGACAGAGGAAGAGGCGCTGGCTTTCATCGCTGAGATGAAGAAGAAATACTGGAATGCGACGCACAACTGCTTCGCCTATGTGCTGGGTGACCGCGGGGAACTGATGCGCTGCAGCGATGACGGAGAGCCGCAGGGCACCGCCGGCAGACCGATGCTGGAGGTACTGCTCGGAGAGGGCGTTCACGATCTGGTGGTCGTGGTGACCAGATATTTCGGAGGGACCCTTCTGGGAACCGGAGGACTGGTGCGCGCATATTCCAAGGCAGTGCAGGAAGGATTGAAGCAGAGCACGATCATTGAGAAGACCATCGGCAGCAGGCTGGTGATCGAGACCGATTACAACGGAATCGGAAAGCTGCAGTATCTGTTTGGACAGAAGGGGATCCCGATCGTGGATTCCGAATATTCAGATATCGTCAGACTGACCGTGCTGACAGAAAAAGAACAGACAGAAGGATTATTGAAGGAGATTACCGAGGCGACCGCCGGAAAGGCAAAATGGGAGCGCACAGATGATCTGCAGTTCGCATTTATTGACAGAGAACCGCTGATCTTCGACTGAGGTGATAAAGGAGGAGCAGGATGACGGATAGAGAAAAACCGATAGGAGTCTTTGATTCCGGTGTGGGAGGTCTGACCGTTGCAAGAGAGATCATGAGGAACATTCCGAAGGAGCGCATTGTCTATTTCGGTGACACAGCGCGCGTTCCGTACGGCGGGAAGTCTAAAGAAACGATCCTGCGCTACTCCAGACAGATCGTGCGTTTCTTAAGATCCCAGGAAGTCAAGGCGATCGTGATCGCCTGCAATACGGCAAGTGCTTTTGCACTGGAAGAACTCAGCGCAGAGAATGACATTCCGGTGATCGGTGTGGTCAAGTCCGGAGCAAAGGTGGCCTGTGCGACGACAAAGAACAATCGTGTCGGCGTCATCGGCACCAGAGGTACGATCTCCAGCGGACTCTATACAGAGCTGATCCAGGAGATCAACCCGCAGATCGAAGTCATCGGCAAGGCCTGCCCGCTGTTCTGCCCGCTGGTCGAGGAGAACTGGAGAAACGATGATCCGATCACAAAAGAAGTGACCGAACGCTATCTGGGAGAACTGAGAGAGAAGGATATCGATACACTGATTCTGGGATGCACCCACTATCCGCTGATCCGTTCCATTATCGGACAGGTGATGGGAGAGCAGGTGACGCTGGTAAATCCGGCCTATGAGACCGCCTGCCAGCTGCGTGCGCTTCTGCAGGATCTGCATCTGTCCAACAACCAGCCTCTGCAGAAGGATGAGCAGCCGCACCGCTTTTATGTCAGTGATGCAGCGGAGAGTTTCAGTGAGTTTGCAAACTCGATCCTTCCGTTTGAGATCAGGGATGCAAAGAAGATTCCGATCGAAGAGTACTAAACCGGTCGGAGAGGAGAAATCTATGACAAAAGATGTTTTGGTCAGCGTGCGGGGCATGCACCAGATGACGGAAGATGAGGACGAGCTGGAGCTGATCTCTCCGGGACGCTATCTGAATAAGGGCGGAAGACATTACATCCACTATGAGGAAGCCGTAGAGGGAGAGCAGGGAACGATCCGCAATCTCATCAAGGGAGATGAGCGTAAGCTGGAAGTTGTCAAAAGCGGTCTTCTGAACTCCTCCATGGTCTTTGAGGCAGGAAAGAAGAACCTCTCCTGTTATCAGACACCGTTCGGGGATATGATGGTCGGAGTGACGACAAAAGAAATCCGGATCACTGAAGAGGAAGAACACCTCAGTATCCGGATTCAGTATGCATTAGAATTAAATTATGAACATCAGGCAGACTGCAGGATCCAGATCCATGTCAAGCCTCAGAGAGTCTAGTCTCTGACCTGAGTGATGCCGCTGATGTCAGAATCGATCACCATAGAATAATTTGTGTGATAAATTACAAAGCCGGGTGCCGCACCGTTGACTTTTCGAAGATGTTTCTTTTCAACATAGTCGATCTCAACCTTGTCGGCGCCTCTTTTTTTGGAATAATAGGCAGCCAGGCGGGCAGCCTCCTCAAAGGTAGCGTCCGGCAGTTCCTGTCCCATGGTCTTTACGATGACATGAGAGCCCGGGCAGTCCTTTGCATGGAACCACCAGTCATTTCCGGTGGCAAACTTAAAGGAAAGCTCCTCATTCTGCAGATTGTTCTTTCCGACATAGATATCAAATCCGTCAGAGGAGCGATAGTGGAACGGGCGGGAGGTGATCTTCACCTTCTTGCCGGTATATTTTCTGCGGATATAGCCGTACTCAGTCAGCTCCTCCTTGATCTGAACCAGATCCTCCTCAAGAAGAGCGATGTCCAGAGAAGTGCTGATCGACTCCAGATGCGCGATCTCCTGACTGGTCTCCTCGATCAGGCGGCTCTGAGCCTCAAAGGTACGTTTCAGCTTATTATAGCGGTCAAAGTACTTCTGCGCATTCTCCTGCGCGGTCTTAGTCTCATCCAGAGGAATGGTGATCTCCTTATTTGTGTAATAGTTCAGAGCAGTCAGGCTTTTGGCACCTTCCTCAAGACCATATCCATAGGTATTGATCAGTTCACCGTATACACGGTATTTATCTCTCTTTTCCGTATCCTTCAGCTGTCTCTGCTGCAGCTCGAATTTCTTTCTGCTGCGATCCAGGGCAGTACCGACGATCCGGCGCAGATCAGAAGATTTCTGACGGATGCGAGTCACGGTGTTCTTCATTGCAAAGTACTGTTCGAGCATAGAAGAAACACTCTCGCAGGACTCCGTCTGAAGATCCTGATACAGGGTCAGCGGAAGTACAGAAAATTCTACCGGTTCTCCTTCTTTATAGACGATCTGCGGAGAGAAATGTCCGTCGCGGATATCCTCTGTCATCAGAGAAAACTGGCGGAACAGGTGCAGAAACTCGGTCTCGGAAAAGCTGTTTGCACTCTGCGCGGACTCTAAAGAGGCACGGTGGCAGAGCTCCTCGGCGAGCAGCGGACTGAAGCCGGTCAGCGAAGTATAGAGCGCCTTCGAGAGCGGCATCGGCTTTTTGGAGATCTCGCTGCAGAAGGTTTCAGCATCCACAGACAGCGGATCCAGCTTGTTCTGCGTCTCCGGAAGGAAGTATGCGCGTCCGGGCAGTACCTCGCGGACAGAGCTCACCTGAGAGGAGATGTGCTTGATACTGTCGATGATCGTTCCGTCTTCCCTGCAGAAGATGATGTTGCTGTGCTTGCCCATCAGCTCCACGATCAGAGATTTGTGGCAGAGATCTCCGAGGTCATCGAGGTGCTCGATCTCGAAATGGATCGCACGCTCCAGACCCGGCTGCCAGATACGGATGATCTTGCCGCCGTTCAGATGCTTGCGCAGCAGCATGCAGAAATTCGGCGCTGTCATGGGTCCCGGTTTATTTGCTTCTGTAAAATATATTAGGGGAAGACTTGCACCTGCAGAGATCAGCAGACGCAGCTGCTTTCGATCATTACCCTTGATCGTCAGCATCAGCTCATCTGCCTCCGGCTGTGCAATCTTGTTGATTCTGCCATTGAGGATGCAGGAATTCAGTTCCTGCACCATCGCGCAGATCACTGTACCGTCAAATGCCATAAATTTACCTCCAACACTGGTTTTCAAATTGCGTATGTGATAGTATAACATAAGTTCCCGGGATTTGCACAGAAGACAACAAAAAAAGCCCTGGGATCCGCAAAAAAATCAGCAAAAAAACAGTCAGATTTCGGGAAAAAGAAGTTGACAGGCAGGACATCACTAATATATAATTGATAGACGTGATGTGATATGGTGACGTCTAAGCCAAAGCCCCGGTAATGACGTTTTCCTATATAACAGCAGTGTAACTTTCCAGCACTGCACGCTTATTGAATATTTAAGGAGGAAAACCAATGAAAACTTTTATGGCTAGTCCATCTACGATTGAAAGAAAATGGTATGTAGTTGACGCTACAGGATATACATTAGGCCGTCTGTCATCTGAGGTCGCTAAGATTTTAAGAGGTAAGAATAAGCCAACCTTCACACCGCACATCGATACCGGTGATTATGTAATTGTTGTAAATGCAGAGAAGATCAAAGTTACTGGTAAGAAGCTTGATCAGAAGGTTTACTATCATCACTCTGATTACGTAGGTGGTATGAAAGAGACCACACTGCGTGAGATGTTAGCTAAGAAGCCGGAGCGTGTCATCGAGCTCGCAGTTAAGGGAATGCTTCCGAAGGGACCGTTAGGAAGAGAGATGATCACAAAACTTCATGTCTACAGTGGTCCGGAGCACAATCATGCAGCTCAGAAGCCGGAGACATTAACATTTTAATAGGAGGTAAATGACATTGGCTACGAAATATTACGGAACCGGAAGAAGAAAAAAATCCATCGCTAGAGTTTACCTTGTACCGGGTACAGGTAAGATCACGATCAATAAAAGAGATATCGACAACTACCTTGGTCTTGAGACCTTAAAGGTAATCGTTCGTCAGCCGCTCGTTGCGACTGAGACAGCAGACAAGTTCGACGTACTTGTAAACGTACGTGGCGGCGGTACAACCGGCCAGGCTGGTGCTATCCGTCATGGTATTTCCAGAGCACTGCTTCAGGCAGATCCGGAGTTCAGACCGACCCTCAAGAAGGCAGGCTTCCTGACTCGTGATCCGCGTATGAAAGAGCGTAAGAAATACGGTCTCAAAGCTGCTCGTAGAGCACCGCAGTTCTCTAAGAGATAAT
>JAUNAF010000130.1 GCA_030527715.1 Eubacteriales bacterium | reverse complement strand
AAAAGCTTGTTTGAAAGCAACATTTACCTCTTGACAAAGGTCACTTCATAACAGGATTATGAAACGGGGGTTTCGAAAAATGAACGAAACAGGAAATATCGTGATCGTTGAGGATGATGAGGATATCAGAGAAGGGGTCCGCCTGCTTCTGGAAGGCGAAGGATATCATGTGACAGAGGCAGGAGACGGAAGAAGCGGGCTTGCGCTGATTCAGCCGGAGACAGATCTTGTGATACTGGATGTGATGATGCCGGGAATGTCCGGTCTGAAGACTTGTGAGGAGATCCGAAAAACGTCGGTTGTCCCGGTACTGTTTCTCACTGCCAAGGCGCAGGAGTCGGACAAGCTGATCGGCCTGATGAGCGGCGGGGATGATTATCTGGCGAAGCCGTTTTCCTACGCAGAACTTATGGGCAGGGTAAAAGCACTGATCCGCAGATACCGGATCTACAAAGGAAAGTCGGCTTCCACAGAGGATGAGAGCAGTTATCTGACGCTGTCCGGCGTCCGGATCAACACGGATTTCAATGAGGTATTCGTGGATGAGCAGGAGGTGGAGCTCTCAAATCTGGAATATAAGATTCTTCTGCTGATGATGCGGTACCCGAAGAAGATATTTTCCGCACAGAATCTCTACGAGAGTGTCTGGGAGGAACCGTATTTTTACAGCTGCAATGGCACGGTGATGGTGCATATCCGAAAACTCAGAGTCAAGATCGAGAAGGACCCGCAGGCACCGAAGCTGATCTCAACTGTATGGGGAAAGGGCTACCGTTTTGAAGGAACGAATAAAGTTTTATAGACATTCTATCTCTGCAGAATTTTTAAGACTGATCGCTCTTGCGGCGGTCTGCGCCTGCCTCCTGTTTGCGGGGCTCGGGACGGTCAGCTCCTTTGTTATCCAGAGTCATTTTGAAAATGAGGAATATGTTCAAAAGAAAAATGCCGAGCAGATCGAGGAACTGGTCAGATATATCGAGAAGCATAATGTTTCCGTCACTGAAAAAGAGCAGCTGACGAAGTGGATGAAGAAGCATCCGATCCTTTCCATGCAGGTATTCAAGGACGGAACGCTTCAGTATGATTCAGCCTATCCGGATCTGGAGGACACCTGGAGTGTGGATCAGGATGATTATTACGGCTGGCAGACCTATTATAAGGTAGAGTTTGCAGACGGAAATGCAGATGTATTTATTTCCGGATACTATGGCTACCAGTTCAGTATCGTGTCAATGATCGTGCGGATCCTGCTGGCGGTATTTCTGTTTCTGGTGATCATTGTCCTCGGTATCCGAAGGACCATCCGGTATATCCGCAGACTGAGCAGCGAGATCGCGATTCTGGAAAGCGGAGATCTCGATTATGAGATCACAGTTTCAGGACAGAATGAACTTGCGGATCTGGCAAGGGGACTGAATACGATGAGAGTCTCTCTGAAGGAGCGGATGGAGAATGAAGCCAGACTTATGCAGAATCATGCAAACCTGATCACGGAGATGTCCCATGATCTGAGAACGCCGCTGACTTCGGTGCTTGTGTATACAGAGATATTGAAAAAGCACGCTTACCGGGATGAAGAGCAGCTGCAGCAGTATATTGAAAAAATCGAGGCAAAGGGCATCCAGATGAAGAAGAGAACAGACAATCTCTTCGAATATGCGCTGAGCGGATCGGAGCATGGAAGAAAAACTTGTACAGAGACCTTCACCGATGCCTTTTATGAGAGAATTTCTGATATGTGTGCCTATCTGGAAGAGAAGAACTTCGAAATGAATGTTGCACTGGATAAGGTGCCTAAGCAGGCAATGGTCGAAATAGACGCAGAATACCTGGATCGTGTGTTTGATAATATTGTTTCGAATATCGTCAAGTACGGTGACAACACAGCACCGATCGAAATATCCTCGGAGGTTTCGGACAACGTTGTGCGGCTTGTCTTTGAAAATCAGATCCTGAAAAACAGCCCGTATGCGGACAGCAGCAATATCGGTCTGAAGAACATCGAAAATATGATGCACAGCATGGGCGGAAGCAGCGAAGCCGGAGAGGATGGAAATACATTTCATGTAGTATTGAAGTTCCCGATAGGAAAGGATGATTTAGCACTAAGTCCATCTTAAGATTTGTTTAGAAGTAATTCAGGATATGTTAAGTGTGCATGCTTAAAATACAAAGTATCAAAAGCAAATACTTTTGAAATTATTCTTAAAAAGGATGGAAAACAGTATGCACAAGGATATGAATACAAATAAGATGAAAAATTTCAGAAAGAAGGGTATGGTGCTCTGCCTGATCGGCGTGATGGCAGTTTCCGCAGTCGGATGCGGATCTAAGAATAAGACAGCAGACGCAGGTAAGGCAGGTAAGACTGCAGCAACAGAAGTACAGCAGACAAAGGCTGCAGATAAGAAGAGTACAGAGAAAGCAACTGAGAAGGCAACAGAGAAAGCGGCAGCAAAGACTGCAGAGAAAACCACTGAGAAGGCAACTGAAAAAGCTGCTGCAGCAAAGACAGCACAGAAGGCAGACAAAACAGCCGCTCAGGCAGCTGATAAGAATGCCGCTGGAACAAAGCAGGCAGCACAGAATAATACAAAGAAGTAAGTATACAGTAAGAAAGTAAGTATACATACAGTA
>JAUNAF010000055.1 GCA_030527715.1 Eubacteriales bacterium | reverse complement strand
TTCGAAAAGTTGCATTTAGAATTTACCGCGTTGCATTTACCTCCCCGATTAACCAAAGATAAGCAGACGGCCGGTGAAATTAAAAAAATTCGAAATGCAGATGCGGAAAATGAATGAACTAAACATTGCACGAGAACACGCAGTGTGATAGACTTTTAGGAAGGCATTTATGCGGAAAATGTCAGCAAAAAAGCGAAAATAAGCGGATTTCGTTTTCAATAGAAGGAGACAGAAGATGAAGAAAAAAATGATCAGCTTACTGATGACAGCAGCGGTGGCAGTTCTTGCAGCTACTCCGGTTTTTGCAGAAGATCTGAAAGACGGTGTTTATTCTGTAAAATTTGATACCGACAGTTCCATGTTTCATGTAAATGAGGCATGCGAGGGAAGAGCGATTCTGACCGTTGAGGACGGAGAGATGACCGTGCATATCGCACTGCCGTCCAAGAATATCGTGAACCTGTTCGCAGGAAAGGCAGAGGATGCGCAGAAGGACGGCGCTGAGCTGCTTGAGCCGGTCGAGGAGACCGTGACCTACAAGGATGGATTTACAGAGGAGGTCTACGCCTTTGATGTACCGGTACCGGCACTGGATGAGGAGTTCGACCTTGCACTGATCGGAAAAAAACAGAAATGGTATGATCATAAGGTGAGCGTTTCAGATCCGACGGAAATGGAGGAAGAGGTTTCAGATTCAACTGAAGTGGAGGAAGAGACTGCTTCATGATCGAGTTAAAACATCTGACGAAGAAATTCGGAGAATTCACTGCGGTGGATGATCTGAATCTGAAGATCGAGACAGGAGAATTTTTCGGACTGCTCGGTCCGAACGGGGCGGGAAAGACGACGACGATCAGTATGCTTTCCACCCTTCTTCTTCCGACAGCGGGAGAGATCTGCATTGACGGAGAGACACTCTCGCGCAGCAGGACAGACATCAAGCGAAAGGTCAGTGTGATCACACAGGAATATTCCATGAGACAGGACATGACCATGGACGAGATCATGGAGTATCAGGGCAGACTGTATTTTATGCCGAGAAAGCAGATCAAGGAGCGCACGGAGGAACTTCTGGAGTTCTGCGATCTGATCGAGTACCGGAAGCGGAGAGTGAGAAAACTTTCCGGAGGAATGAAGCGAAAGCTGATGGTCTGCCGCGCACTGCTGACAGAGCCGGAGATCCTGCTGCTCGACGAACCGACGGCGGGTATGGATGCACTTTCCCGCAGACAGATGTGGAATCTTCTGCATCGTCTGAATGAACAGAATCTGACGATTCTTCTGACTACCCACTATATGGAGGAAGCACAGTCCCTGTGCGACCGTGTGGCGCTGATGAACCGCGGAAAGCTGGAGGAGACCAACACCGTAAACGGCCTGATTGAAAAGCTGGGTGCTTTTGCCGTCGATGAGATGAGAGAGGACGGCGTAAAGAGCAGCTATTTTCAGAATCGACAGGAGGCGATCAGCTTCCTTGAAGGGCTGCAGGGAAAGAGCACACTTCGAGACACAACGCTTGAGGATGTGTTCATAGAACGGGCAGGTCGTCCGTTGGAACGAAGATAAAAGGAGCTTTTTAACTAGATGGGTATTCTGACGATTCTCTGGGAAAAGTGGGTAGAATTCCGCAGAGATTTTTATAAGATCACACTTGCTGCCATGGTGGCGCCGCTGATGTATCTGGTGGTTTTCGGGCTGGGCATCCAGACCATGTCGCATGGGCAGTCCTACCTGAACTTTCTGATTCCGGGAGTGATCTCCCTGACCAGCATGAACGGCAGTTTCAATGCGATCGCACAGAATCTGAATGTGCAGCGTCTCTATGAGAAAGCGCTGGATCAGGTGATGATCTCACCGACGCCGCTCTGGCAGTTTATTCTCGGACAGATCATCGGAGGCAGTCTGAGAGGTCTGTATGCAGGAGCTGTCATTCTTGCACTGGTGATTCCGATCGGAACCGGCCTGGTATTCAATGGCTGGTCGATTCTGATACTGTTCCTGAACGGGGCAGTTTTTTCATCTGTCGGAGTTGTGGTATCCTTTGTTGCCAAAAATCATGCGGATGTTCCCAGATTCTCCAATTACATCATCATGCCGATGGCGTATCTGTGCAACACCTTCTTCTCGACAGAGCAGATTCCGCACGGCTTACGAGAGGTGATCGCGGTGCTTCCGCTGTCACAGACCAGCCGGATGATTCGAAGCATCGCAAACAGAGAGGGCGTGGATTTTGCGGGAATCGGAATTCTGGTGCTTTATCTGATCGTATTTACGGCATTATCCATGAGATTTATTTACAAAAAGAAAAATCTGTAACAGGAAAGGCAGGAGAGGATTATGAGAAAAACAGTTCAGAACCTGCTGGTTCTGCTTTTTATGATTCTTTTGCTCGGCAGCTCGTCCGAGGCAGTCGCCGCAGAGCTGTCGGACGGCACTTATGAGATCGAGGTTTCTCTGTCCGGAGGCAGCGGAAGAGCCAGTCTGACTTCTCCGACAAGCCTGACGGTCAGTGACGGGAAAATGACCGTTACGGTACAGTTTTCCAGTCCTTATTATGACTACATGAAAATCGGTGATACACGCTATGAGCCGATAAACGAGGAAGGAGATTCCACCTTTGAAATACCGGTGGAGGACCTTTCCGTCCCACTTGCAGTGATCGCTGATACGACTGCCATGAGCGAGCCGCATGAGATCGAGTACGAGATCCTTTTCACAGAGGATTCCATCGTCGAGGCAGGGGCAGCAGAGAAAGCAGCCGATACGGAAACTGAAAACTCAGAAGCTGAAGAAACAGAAACTGAAAAACCGTATGCGGAAGAAAACGAGGCGGATACGACAGCTTCAGAGGAGTCTGAGGCAGCTGAACCTGCAGAGATCGCGGGTCTGACCTTCAATCACCGGATGGAACTGCATTATGCGAAGCAGTTTACGGTGGACTACTATGAGGGCGGATATGCGCTGATCACGATCGGCGGAACAGACCGTTTCCTGCTGGTGCCGGAAGGTGCGAGTGCTCCGGACGGACTGGGAGACGAAATCGTCGTACTGCAGAAGCCGCTCGCAAATATGTATCTTGCAGCCACCTCCGCGATGGACTTTTTCGCGAAGCTGGACGGCATGTCCGCACTTCGTCTGTCCGGCACCAAACAGGAAAACTGGTATGTGGAGGAGGCTGCCGCTGCGATGGAGGCGGGAGAACTTCTCTATGCAGGCAAGTACAATGCACCGGATTATGAGCAGATGCTGGCCAGCGGATGCAGTCTCGCGATAGAGTCTACAATGATCTATCACAATCCGGAGGTAAAGGAAAATCTGGAAAGCTTCGGAATTCCGGTAATGGTTGAGCGTTCAAGCTATGAGGAACATCCGCTCGGAAGAGAAGAGTGGATCAGACTCTATGCAGTCCTTCTGGATAAGGAGGAAGAGGCAGAACAGTTTTTTGACAGTGAAATGAAAAAGATCGAGTCTCTTACCATGGGAGAACAGAATGCATCGGTCGCTTTCTTTTCTATGAATTCCAAGGGGATGGCGACGGTCCGCAAATCGAGTGATTACGTGGCGAAGATGATCGGACTTGCCGGAGGAAAGTATATTTTTGATGATCTTGGTGAGGATGACAGTGCAGTTTCCACGGTTACGATGCAGATGGAAGAATTCTATGCAGGAGCAAAGGATGCTGACTTTATCATCTACAACAGTACGATCGAGGGAGAGGTCGACAGCATCGATGTGCTGCTCTCCAAGAATCCGCTGCTTGCAGAATTTCAGGCAGTTCAGAATAAGAAGGTATTCTGTACGTCCAGAAATCTTTTTCAGAAAACGACCGGACTGGCGGATCTGATCGTGGATATCCATACGATGCTCGCATCGGATGACCCGGCATCAGAGAACTATACCTATCTGAAGCCGGTGAACTGACAGGGAGGCGTAAGATGAAGCGTTCAGGTTCTATAAGATATGCAGCGGTATTTCTGCTGCTCACGATCGTATTGCTGCTGCTGATTGTCTGGAATATCAACAGCGGAAGCGTACCACTGTCAGTGCAGGAGATCCTGCGGATCCTTCTGAAAAAAGAGGGCGATCCGACGGCAGTCAGCATTGTATGGCAGATCCGTCTGCCGAGAATTCTTGCAGCGATCCTGCTCGGAGGAGCATTGGCTGTCTCCGGATTTCTGCTGCAGACTTTTTTCCACAATCCGATCGCAGGTCCGTTCGTTCTGGGTATTTCCTCAGGTGCGAAGCTGGTCGTGGCGCTGGTGATGATCTTTTTCCTTGAGAAAGGGATCACGGTGAGTTCCGGCATGATGGTGCTCTCCGCGTTTGTCGGCTCCATGATCTCGATGGGCTTTGTGCTTCTGCTCTCACGCAGAGTGCAGCGAATGTCGATGCTGGTGGTGGCAGGAGTCATGATCGGCTATATCTGTTCCGCGATCACGGACTTTGTGGTGACATTTGCGGATGATTCCAATATCGTAAATCTGCATAACTGGTCTCTGGGAAGCTTTTCCGGAACCAGCTTTGCGCAGGTACGCGTGATCGCAGTGCTGGTGCTTCTGGCACTGGCGGCAGTCTTCCTGCTGTCCAAGCCGATCAGCGCTTACCAGCTCGGAGAGGTCTATGCTCAGAATATGGGTGTGAATATCCCGCTGTTCCGTGCAGCGCTGATCCTTCTCTCAAGTCTGCTGTCTGCCTGCGTGACGGCATTTGCCGGACCGATCTCCTTTGTCGGCATCGCAGTTCCGCACCTTATGAAAACCGCTCTGAAGTCTGCCAGACCGATCCTGATGATCCCGGCCTGCTTCTTCGGAGGAGCTGTGTTCTGTCTGCTCTGTGATCTGATCGCAAGAACCGTATTTTCACCGACAGAGCTGAGCATCAGTTCGGTAACAGCAGTCTTTGGCGCACCGATCGTGCTGATGATCATGGTGAGGAGGCAGAAATAAATGAGTGATTATTATTTTTCAGCCGAAAAGATGACCGTCGGCTACGATAAAAAGCCGCTGATCCGCGAGATCAGCTTTGGACTGAACCGCGGTGAGATCCTGACTCTGATCGGTCCGAACGGAGCGGGAAAATCCACGATCCTGAAAAGTATTACCAGGCAGCTGACACTGATCGGCGGATGTGTCTGTCTGGAGAGCAGGGAGCTTGGAAACATCAGCGGAAGAGACCTTGCGAGAAAGATGGCGGTGGTTCTGACTGAGCGGATCCGCCCGGAGCTGATGACCTGCAAAGATGTGGTGGCGACCGGCCGCTATCCTTATACAGGTACGCTCGGACTTCTGTCAGCGGACGATCACAGGATCGTATCGGATGCACTGAAGATGGTGCATGCGCTGGAGCTTGCAGACCGTGACTTTAATGCGATCAGTGATGGTCAGAGACAGCGTGTTCTGCTTGCGAGAGCGATCTGTCAGGAGCCGGAGATCATCATTCTCGATGAGCCGACCTCCTTTCTGGATGTGCATCATAAGCTGGAGTTTCTGGCTATTCTGAAGAAGCTGGTGAAGGAGAAGCAGGTGGCGGTGATCATGTCACTGCACGAGCTGGATCTGGCACAGAAGATCTCAGACCGCATCCTCTGCGTGAAAGGGGATCACATCGCACGCTACGGTGCACCGGAAGAGATTTTCCGGACAGAGTTTATCAAAGACCTCTATGATCTCACCGAAGGGATCTACGATGCCGAGTTCGGAAGCGTCGAGCTGCCGGCTCCGGCAGGGAAACCGAAGGTCTTTGTCATAGCAGGCGGAGGAAGCGGTATCCCGGTATTTCGAAGACTTCAGAGAGAGGGAATTCCGTTTGCGGTGGGAGTCCTCTCCGAAAATGACATCGACTGGAAGGCAGCATCACATCTTGCCACCAGAGTGATCTCTGACAGGGCTTTCTGCACTATTTCTGAGGAAAGATATGAGGAAGCACTGGAGTGCATGAAGCAGTGCGAGAGAGTCATCTGCACACTGGAGAGCTTTGGAGAAATGAATCTGAAAAATCAGAAGCTGCTAAAGAAAGCAGAGGAGTTTAAAATGTCAGTGGAGATACCGACATAGAAAAATAACAACAGGAACTATCTGATTATTAATGGAGTGAGAGCATGAAAAAAGCACATATTTTAACCCTTGGTCTTCTTGGACTGCTGCTTGTTCTTGCTGTGACCGGATGCAGTCGTGCGGAGATGAATGCACAGATCGCAGAGAGTATCGGAACCCTCGGCATGTATGAAAATAATGAGCCGGTGGAGACACCGAAGATGAAGGCACAGCGGGAAATGCAGGAGGCACAGCAGGCAGCGGAGGATAATGTCAGTGAGCATGTGAATAAGGCAGCGCGCCTGGCGGCATCCTACGATTACAGTGGGGCTCTTGATGAGCTGGCCCTGGTCAATGAAGAATATCAGGATGACGAGCGTGTGATCAGTGCCAAAATAGAATATCAGAGACTGCAGGGACTGCTGGTCAACTACAGGGGTTCGATTCCTCATCTCTCCTTTAAGAGTCTGGTAGTAGATCCAGAGCTTGCTTATGATAACGATGATTACGGATATTATTTCAATTACTGGAATCTGACGACCACAGAGTTTGAGCGGATCCTGGAATCTCTGTATGAGAAGAACTATATCCTGATCGATGTGAATGAGATCACAGTCGAGGTGCAGAATGAGGACGGCACGACAAGCTTTGCCTTAAACAAGCCGACCCTGCCGGAAGGTAAGAAACCGTTGATCCTGTCCTTTGTGGAGGCAAACTATTACAGTTACTATGACAACAATGGCTTTTCCACAAAGATGGTGCTGGATGAGAACGGAAAGGTGAAAAACGAGTATACCGATGAAAACGGAACTACGCAGGTCGGAGATTATGATCTGGTTCCGATTCTGGACAGCTTTATTGAGAAGCATCCAGATTTCTCACTGAGAGGGGCAAAGGGCATCGTCACCCTCACCGGATATGCCGGAGCCTTCGGTTACGGAGTGGAGACCGGAGCAGGAACGATCAAAAGCATTGCGGAGGCCTTAAAGGCAGACGGCTGGCTGATCGCCTGTCAGGGATACAATAACAGTTCCTTTGCATCTGAGCTGGATTACGATCAGATGGTGGAGGATGTGGAGACCTGGGAAAACAAGATCGGTTCTCTTGTCGGCTCCACAAATCTGATGTTCTATCCGTACGGAGAAGATCTGACACCGGAATATCCGAAGCACAGCTGGCTGCTGGAGAAAGGGTATCAGTATTTCTTCAGTATCTGGAGTACGGCAGAGTGGATCGAGGTCACACCGAACTACGTGCGGCAGAGCCGAAGAGCGATCGATGGATATGATCTGTATCTGTATAAAGAGGATATGGAAGATTTCTTTGATGCGGATAAGATACTGGAGAAGAGCGTGAGACTGCCGTTTGAGTAAGGACATTTCCAACTGAAAATCTGAAAACTATTCACAGGCTGGCCTTCACATAGTTACACGCAAACCTTTGCAACGCGCTCGCGAACTAGCCTCTAAGAAATACTAAATGAAATCTCAGCATGGGCTTCGATTTCAAGTATTTCTAAGAGTCGGATTTTGCGAGTCGCTAAAATCGCAAAGTAAATTGTTTGCTTAGTAACTATGTGAAGCCAGCTTTTTACGTTATTCAGCATTTTAGTTGTAAATCAAAACAATTCAGAGGAGAACGTATTTGCTCACGTATGATATCTGGCACGGCTGTTTTTATTACATAAACTGAATCATCGCGGGAAAACAAACTGAAAAGAAGCAGCATAATGGTAAATTTTACATTTACGGATCTAATGAGTTTTTGGGCTGGATTTTTCCGTAAATATGGGATGTTTTTGTGGATAGAAATGATGATTTTTCTGCTTTTACGGATATTTGAGGTGGTTTTTGCCATTACTTCCGTAATTTTCTGGATTTTGTTCTGGCTTGGGGATGTTTTTGCTGGTTTCTGGAGGATATTTACGGTTTTTATGCGCTTTTTCTGAGTTTACTTCCGTAAACTGGGATTTTTCTGGGGTGATACTTGTCTGAGAAACCAGATTTTACGGGTATTATGAGAGAAATAAGAAAATATTACCGTATACACCGGAAACAATGAAAAAGTCACATATCTGCTGAGCGGACTTGGTATGGTCTGTTGAGCAGATATGTGACTTTCTTGATCTGTCATGAGGACAGATGAAGTACGTTGATCAGGAAGATCCATGCACAGCCATAGTAAACAACTACGGCGACAAGGTCGTTCATGGTCGTGATCAGTGGTCCGGATGCAACTGCAGGGTCAACGCCGAACTGATGGAAGATCAGCGGGATGACGGTTCCGACTAAGCTGGAAACGAGCATGGCGATCAGCAGTGATACTCCGACGCAGCTGGAAACGGAGAAGGCATAAGCCCACGGCATTCCTTTCAGGAAATGCACATATAATCCGATGCCGACAAAGGCGAAGGCTCCGAGGATCAGACCGTTGACCAGTCCGACACGGCACTCTTTGAATACGAGTTTGCCTTTCTGTTTTCCGGAAAGACGCTCATCCATCAGTACACGAATGGTCACAGCCAGAGACTGGGTACCGACGTTACCGGACATGTCCAGGATCAGAGACTGGAACATAACGACAAGGGTGAGTTCCTGCATGACGCCCTCAAAGAGACCGACGACACTGGATACGACCAGACCGAGGACCAGCAGCAGGGACAGCCATGGCATACGTTTTTTGATACTCTGCGGAAGAGGCTCCTCAAGATCCTCCTCTGCGGTCAGACCAGCGAGTCGAGCATAGTCTTCACCGAGCTCATCATCCACAACATCGATCAAATCAGATGCAGTGATGACACCGAGGATCTGGTTTTTCTCGGAAAGAACCGGAATAGAATCCTCAGAATATTCTCTTAACTGTTCCAGACAGGTATCGATATCTTCATCCGCATATACATAAGGATAGGCAGTGGAGATGATATTCTCCAGCGGCTCTGCGCGCTTGGCAATCAGCAGATTCTGCAGTGTGACAGCACCATAATAGATATCGCTGTCGTCGAGAATGTAGATCATGGACAGATTGTCATGCTCAGCAGCCTCCTCGATCACGGTGTCGATCGCTTCCGGAATGGAAAGGTTACTGTGGACCGCGATAAAATTCGTGGTCATCTTACTTGCAATTTTGTCATCGTCATAGGAAGCAAGCATGCGCAGTGCATTCCTTGACTTTTCGCTCATCATATCAAGAAGAGCATTTCGTTTGCGGTAGTCCATCTCACGCAGAAGATCAGCTGCACGGTCCGGCTCCATGCGTTCAAGCACACGGGAGGCGGTTTTGAAATTCATACCCTCAAGGTACTCAGCAGCATCCTCCACGTACTCCATCACCTCCGCCAGTCGATCCAGCGAAAGCGTGTGACAGAGATTTTCTTTTTCTCTCGCAGTGATCTGCGGGAAGATAGCGGCAATATCATTGGCATGATAGTTCTCCAGCTGAAGTCGGATGATACTCGGTGAATTCCGACTGCGCAGAATGTCAATTATCGCCTGCTCATAATCTGGTTTGTTCATAGAACGATCCTCCTTTACACACAAAAATAAACCTATCTGTAAATAGGCTTCTAAAAGGATGTAATTTGGAACGAATAGCAGAAAATTCTGCAGTGAACTACAACGAGAAATATGACCAGTCAGTCAGAACGGCAGTAAATATCATAGAAACGATTGCGCAGAATAAGAAGCTTAGAAGAAAGATACGGTGTGAGGCTGTCTTCCATACTGCATCTGTCGATCGGATGTCTGATCATAGTTTCCTATGTGATAGCTACTTCGCCCGCCATTATCACAGCCTTCCATCCGTCGTTCACCTCTCTTTCGAAAATAAGCATAAATACACAATATACATCTATATGATAACACCCGGAAATTGTTTTGTAAATGTCAATCAAATAAAATCTTGACAATTTTTTTTAGTAAAGTACAATGGGTATCATATGGAGGGAGAATAAAATGCAGATAATCATTGTTGGCTGCGGTAAGGTTGGTGCGACGCTGGTAGAACAGCTCAGCCAGGAAGAAAGAAATGACATTACTGTAATTGATACCAATGCAGAAAAGGTTCGTCATGTGACAGAAGAACACGATGTCATGGGATTTATCGGCAACGGAGTGAGCTACGAGCTGCTGCTGGAGGCAGGAGTTGAGAAGGCAGATCTTCTGATTGCGGTAACCGGATCTGATGAGAAAAACCTGCTCTGCTGTCTGTTCGCGAAAAAGGCAGGAAACTGTCAGACGATCGCCAGAGTGCGCAAGCCGGATTATAATCAGGAGCTTTACTATATTAAGGAAGAGCTTGGACTTGCAATGATCGTAAATCCGGAGCTCGCAGCAGCGATGGAGATCGCAAGAGTACTGCGTCTGCCGGCTGCGATCAGTGTAGAATCCTTCGCAAAAGGAAGAGTCGAGATCCTGAAACTGAAGGTGAAAGAGGATTCCATTCTCTGCAATATGGCTGTATCAGACATCAGCTCCACACTGGGCAGCAACATTCTGGTCTGTGTGGTGGAGAGGGACGGCAATGCGCTGATCCCGAGCGGTGATTTCGTGATCCGTGAGAAGGATGTGATCTCGATCATCGGTACAGCGAAGGAGACAGTGAAATTCTTCCGCAAGCTGAATATGCTGACCAATCCGGTGAAAAACCTGATGATCGTCGGCGGTGGAAATATTTCCTATTATCTGACAAAAGTAATGACAGCGACCGGTGTGAATGTTGTTGTGGTCGAAAATGATCCTGCGCGCTGTGAACAGCTGACGGAGATGCTTCCGGAGGCAACGATCGTGCTGGGAGACGGTGCGGATGAGAGTACACTGATCGAGGAAGGACTCGAACAGATGGATTCCTTTGCAGCACTGACCGGTATTGACGAGGAAAATATCCTGCTTTCTCTCTATGCAAAGAGCAAGACAGATATCAAGACGATCACCAAGATCAACCGTATCAACTTCAGCGAGGTCATTGAAAATCTGGATCTGGATACGATGGTATATCCGAAGAGAATCACTGCAGAGCATATCGTCCGCTATGCGCGTGCGATGGCAAATTCTCTTGGCAGCAATGTGGAGACCATGCACCGCATCGCCGGTGACAAGGTTGAGGCACTGGAATTTATCGTACATCCGAACTGTATGCTGGTAAATCGTCCGCTTTCCGAGATTTCCTTCAGAGACGGCGTTCTGGTGGCAAGTATTCACAGAAAGGGCAAGATCATTATCCCGCGCGGTAATGATACACTGCAGGTGGGTGATACCGTCGTGATCGTCACAACGATCACAGGCATGACTGACCTGGAGGGAGTTCTGAAGAAGAAGTAGGGAAAAGATTATGAATTTTGGTATTATACTTCATGTGCTTGGTTACGTCTGTACATTTGAGGCAGGATTTCTGGTGCTCCCGCTGATGGTATCGCTGATCTATCGGGAATTTTATGTGAGTCCGGCCTATCTGGCAGTGATTGCGATCTGCCTGGTACTTGGTTTTCTGATCCTGAGAAGAAAGCCGAAAACCAAAGGACTGTATGCAAAAGAGGGTATGGTGACGGTGGCACTGAGCTGGATCGTATTGAGTCTGCTCGGAGCACTTCCGTTTACGATCGCAGGTGAGATTCCTTCTTATATTGATGCGATTTTTGAAACAGTATCCGGTTTTACAACGACCGGATCCTCCATCCTGACTGATCTGGATGCGATGTCTCATGCCAGCAGATTCTGGCGCAGCTTTACGCACTGGGTAGGCGGAATGGGTGTCCTGGTATTTATCCTCGCGATCGTACCGATGAAGGGCGGAGAGTTTGTAAATCTGATGAGAGCAGAGAGCCCGGGACCGTCCGTGAGCAAAATGGTTCCGCGTCTTCGAGATACCGCCTTTGTGCTGTATGCGATCTACATGGGACTGACAGCGGCAGAGTGTGTGATCCTTCTGTTCAGCGGAATGCCGGCATTTGATGCGATCTGTATCACCATGGGTACTGCAGGTACCGGAGGATTCTCAGCGCGCGGAAGCGGAATGGCAGACTACACGCTGTTCCAGCAGGGAGTGATCACTGTCTTTATGATCATGTTCGGTGTCAACTTCAATGCATACTTCCTGGTCCTGAGAAAAAAATGGAAGCAGGCGATCCGAAGCGAAGAAGTGCTGGTTTACCTTGGCGTGATCGCAGCCTCTGTGACGATCATTACCGCCAATATCGCAGGTATGTATCCGTCAGTTTTTCGTGCCTTCCATGAGGCATTTTTCCAGGTGGGATCGATCATTACGACCACCGGTTATGCAACAGCAGACTTTAACGAGTGGCCGACGATCTCGAGAGTCGTGCTGATGACCCTGGTATTCATCGGCGCCTGTGCCGGAAGTACCGGCGGCGGACTGAAGGTATCCCGTGTGATCATCATGGTCAAAGGTATCGGCAAGGAGATCACCTCTCTGATCCATCCGCGCAGTGTCAAAAAAGTACGCATGGACGGACGTGCGGTGGAGGAAGTGGTCGTACAGTCTGTAAATGCATATATTGCGTTGTATCTTGTGATTTTTGTGGTTTCCGTTCTGCTGATCGCAATCGATAACAAGGATATTGTGACGACCTTTACTTCAGTAGCGGTTACCTTTAACAATATCGGACCGGGTCTCGGAGAGGTCGGACCGATGGGCAATTTCTATGCAATGTCCAATTTCTCCAAGATCGTTCTGAGTTTTGATATGCTTGCAGGACGTCTGGAGCTGCTGCCGATTCTGATGATCTTTGTTCCGTCTGCATGGCAGAGCAAACACGGAAAAAAAGGCAAGGGCGGCAAAAAGGGCAGTCTGAAAAAGCCGGAGAGAAGCCAGAAAAATGTATTTTCCGAGCATGAAGGGATTTGCTGATAATGATGGAAAATGAAGTATTCGGTGAATGTCATGCACATCTGCTGATGGATGGCATGAATTATCGAGAGGCTGTACAACTGCATAAAAATGGTGTATGTGTCCCGCAGGTGAGAGATCATCTGCGGGCTTATCAATCCCACGGGATAACCTTTGTCCGCGACGGAGGGGATGCGCTTCATGTGTCGGAGACGGCGAAAAAGCTGGCCGGAGAATATGGGATCGATTATCGCAGTCCGATGTTTGCAATCCATAAAAAAGGGCATTACGGAAAGATCGTCGGAAAAGGATTTGAGACCATGCACGAATATGCAGAGCTGGTGCAGGAAGTCCGAGATCTGGGCGGTGATTTTATTAAGATCATGGTCTCAGGAATCATGGTGTACGAGGAAGTGGGCTGTATCAGCAGTGAGCCGCTGACAGAGCAGGAGATTCGTGAGATGATCCATATCGCGCATGAAGAAGGATTTGCAGTTATGGTGCATGTCAACGGTGCAGATCCGGTGCGGGCAGCAGTCTGTGCGGGTGCAGACAGTATTGAGCATGGGAATTATCTGGATCGGGACGGGATCGCGGCACTGGCTCAGAGTGATTGCGTCTGGGTTCCGACGATCGTGACGACCGGAAATCTGATCGGTTGCGGAAGATATCCGGAGGAAAATCTGCAGCGGATCTTTGAGATGGAAAAAGAAAATCTTCACGCGGGCTTTGAGGCCGGCGTGAAGATCGCTGTCGGAAGTGATGCCGGAGCCTTCCTGGTTCCCCATGCAGAGGGAACCGAGGAAGAACTCCGGCTGATAAAGGAGGCCCTGAAGGGTCATGAGAAAGTAACTGAGCACCTCCGGAAGGGAGAGAAGCTCATCAGGCAGAAGTTCAGGCAGTAGAGACTACTTTACAGTTACCTGAATCTTCTTGTAAACGCCATTCTGCGCATATACATAGATCGTGCAGGTGCCAGCGGAAACGCCCTGGATGACGCCTTTGCCGGTGACGGTGGCGATCATCGGATCAGAACTTTCGTAGGCCAGCTTTTTATGATTTTTCACTTTGAGTTTCTTGGACTGTGGTGTCACGGTAGTCTTGATCTTTGAGGTCTTTCCGACCTTGATCTTCACTTTAGACTTGCGCGGCTTCACAGTCTTTACATTTCCGACAGAACCGCCCTTGGTAGCAACGTGGACCGTCGTGGAGACACTGCTGACATAATCTTTTGACAATGCCACTACAATGTATTTATAGTAGGTACCCTTCTTAAGCTTTTTCTGAATAAAGGATGTTTTACTGGTAGCAGCAATTCTCTGATATGCATCCGTTTTTCCACATTTACTTCCATAGATCACATAGGTCGTCGCACCCTGTACGGCATTCCATTTGAGACGGACAGAAGTTTTTGACTTCGGCATTGCTGTCACACAGAGAGCAGAGAACCTGCCAAGCTTCGGATCAGCCTCACCCTTCATGGCAAGGATCTCAGCTTCGATCTGCGCACCGGTCAGAACAGCAGGAACCGTCGGAGTATCGGTGCCGGATTTGCCCGGATCAGTGGTACCCGGATCGGTCTTGCCCGGAGTGG
>JAUNAF010000129.1 GCA_030527715.1 Eubacteriales bacterium | reverse complement strand
CAGTGCCTTCACCAGCACACTCTGATCATTGTACTTTCTGGTGATATTCTCAACACTCTGCGAACGTCTGGTCACTCTGCCGCCGCTTCCGTCAATTCCTTTCAGAAAACTCTGATACTGCTCGGAAGGGATCCGGATCGTCATCGTAGTCGTCATCATGCTCTCACCCGAATCATAGGAACGGTACCAGCTGTAATTGCTGTCAGAGGTCGATTCACTTGCAACAAATCCATTTTTCTCCTCGATCAGCTGATAGATCGCGTTCATCGTATCTTTATAGGCAAGTGTTTCGATCTCCAGCGATGCCTTGTAGACCAGCTTCTGCGTCTGATCAGGACCTTCCTCTGCCCGGCTTGCCTCATCTCCCGAAACTTCTTCATATAACATTTCTGTTTCATAGTAACCGCCGTCGTAGTCAGCTTCCTGAGAAACCGTACTCTGATACCCCGCCTCCCGGTAATTGGAAGCATTGCTCATCTCATACCCTTTCTCGTCACCACTGCTGCATCCGGTCAGCAGAAGCAGAACCAAAAGCAGGATTGTTAACGTCTGCACACTTGGTTTTAAATGATATTTTTTCATAGGCGCCCTCCAATCTCTCGTTATTATTGCTATATTTTCTTTTATTTCTTTTTTGTTTTTGTTTATTATTATAGCATTTGGAGGTATTATTTACAAGCCGGAGTAATTTCACGAAGCACAGAAACTCTCACGCGGGCAGATACAGCGAGATTTCTCTTTTTCTTCTTTTCCGGTGTATCTCCTTGGGTTTATACAGCGAAAAAGACAATATATAAAAATCCCGGTGCCTGCCGGAATCATCTTCCGGAAAGCATCGGGATTATTAAAATATGATATTAGTTATTCTGCAAGTGCTGCTGCGATCTCATGTCCTGCGATACGTCCGAAAGTGAAGGAATCTCCGATTCCTGAACCATCGATACGCTGTGTGCCGTGGAATCCACCGGTTACTTCTCCTGCTGCATACAGTCCTGCGATCGGTGCCTCAGACTCATCCAGTACCTGGGTCTGCTCATTGATCAGGATACCACCCATGAAGTAGTGTGCACCCACACCATACTTGAAACCGTAGAGCTTGCCCTCTAACGGAAGTGCGCCTTCTTTGCCGAACGCATCATCTGTACCGTCTGCCACATCCTCATTGTAGGCATCCACGGTACTCTGCAGTGCAGCACCATCCAGTCCGAGTGCCTCGCCGAGCTCTGCTGCTGTCTCTGCGCTCGCAACATAGCCTGCATCAATGATGTTCTGCATATCCTCTGAAATCTGGTCCTCACGGAAGATCATGTAAGCTGCACCGTCTGTCTGTGTAAGGATCGCATCACCGATCTCGAAGCCCTCTGCGGTAAAACGCTCTGCTTCCTGATTTACGACCACTGCATTTACGCCAAAACCGCCCGGAAGCTTGTTCGGCGTCACCATACCGTAGCCTTCCATTACCACCGGGAATGTCTGGATCTCACCAAGATCGACAGCCTTCGCACCAACTGCCTGAGCCATCAGAAGACCTTCTCCGGTATTCGGTGCGATCTCATCGGTTACCGCTTTACCAAGTTTTTCATTTACCTCGCCGAGAAGCTCCTGATTGTATCCAAAGCCGCCGGTTGCGATCAGCACTGCCTTGCCGGTAAATGTAATTTCCTCTCCGTCTGCATTCACTGCGATCACTCCATTGACTGCTCCGTCCTCACTCTGAATAAGCGTCGTTGCATCCATATTCTTATAAACAGTGACATCGGTCTGACTCATGGCATTCTCAACAGCCTTTGTCATGGTGATACCGGTGGATCCGGATGCATCTACTCTGAGCATGTAATAATTCTGGAGCGGATTACGATCATCTTCCTGAATAGAAACGGTAAATTCTACACCCATATCGCTGATCCAGTTGATCACTTCCGCTGAATTCTCCGCAAAGGCATCTACCAGATTTTCTCTTGCCTGCTCATTCTGAAGCTGAAGTTCCTCCAGCCCTTCAATACCTGCGCCTGCTGCCTGATACTGCTCATCTGCCAGCTGAACTGCAGAATCCGCTGCATTGACACCATTTGCAGCTGCAAGTGTATTTCCGCCGAGAGAAGCGCTCTTCTCAAGAAGAATTACGCTGAGTCCTTCCTCAGAAGCAGTCGTAGCTGCCGTCATACCTGCTGCACCGCCTCCGACAACGATCAGATCTGCCTCCTGCACATATGCTTCCTCTGAGGCATCTGTCGATTTTTCTGAGCTCTCTGCGCTTCCAAGCTCTCCGCCTGCCTATGCAGCGGCATCCTTCAAAGCCTCAATGAAGGCATTCGAGCTTACTGTTGCACCTGAAACAGCATCTGCCGGCAGTGCCTGAGTATCCAGAACCTGTGCGATCAGCTCTTCGATCGCCGTAGAGCCGATACCCTCGGTCTCCTCGTGATCAGCGGTAATATTCACGATCTGATCCTCATCAAACTCTACATGCAGTGTGACCTCACCGTTTCTTCCTGCAGCTGCGGCGTCGTAGGTTCCCGGTGTGTAGGCATACGCTGTGGTACTGCATCCAAGCATCATCATCGCTGCAAGCAGCATAACTGTTCTCTTCTTCATACTCTTCTCCTTTTCACATTCCTGTGTGTGATCCTTTGGTCAACTACCCATCACCTAAAGGTAATGGGCTTGCAACTGCCCAGTCGTAGTAAC
>JAUNAF010000054.1 GCA_030527715.1 Eubacteriales bacterium | reverse complement strand
CATTGACCTGGATTTCATTTTTTCATTTCAGACCAATTTCCCGTTCAAAATTCATTGGCCTGGATTTCACTTTCTGATTTCAGGTCAAGTTCTCACTTGATTTGCCTGCAACAGTACGAAGAAAACTCCCCTTCGCACACTTTAACGTCGCTCACCTGCACAAAGAGCTGCCGCAGATTGCTCTGCGGCAGCTCTTCTTTGATTAAGCAGATAAAATTGTCCGTTTTATTTATCTTTCATTAGCGTAGGTTGCGTATAATTCTTCCAGGAACTCTTCTACTAATTCTACTGCTTCTGTGATCTTCTTCATAATTTCTTCCTCCTTCTCCAGGTGGGCTTCCTGTCTTTCAGGAACTTGTTTTTTTGTTATCTTTACTATAACCCATTGCATTATATATGTGAAATACATATACTAAATACATAACGATACCTGTAAGGTATCGTAAAAGGAGGTACGTTTATGGAGTTGCGACATATCCGATATTTTCTGGCAGTAGCTGAAGAAATGAATTTTACCCGCGCTGCGGAGAAGTGTTCTATCGCCCAGCCGCCCCTGAGCAGGCAGATCAAAGAGCTTGAACAGGAGCTCGGAGTCACGCTGTTTATCCGCAAGCCTCATAATCTGCAGCTCACGGAGGAAGGACAGCTCTTTTATCAGTATGCACACCGTGTGATCGATCTGGTCAACCGCTCTGTCGAAGATGTCCAGGATATCCAGTCCGGTCTTCACGGAACGATCTACCTTGGTCTTGTCGAAGGCCATGCGCCGAGAATGGCCGCCAAATGGATCTCTGTTTTTCACAAGCTGCATCCGCATGTGCAGTTTAATCTGTGGAACGGTAATTCCGATGACGTCATGCGCCGTATGCGCAAAGGCTTATGCGAGCTCGGAGTCGTAGTAGAGCCGTTTAACGAGGAAGGATTTGAATCCATCCCGGTCTATCAGGAGCCATGGATCGCCATGATCCCTGCGGAATGCCCGCTCGCCAAAGAGCCCGGAGACACCGTGGATTTCCAGAAGATCCTCGACTATGAGCTGATCATCCCGTCCAAAGAATCCCGTCTGGACGAGATCTCCTCCTGGGTACAGGATACCACCCGCCATTTAAAGATCGTCTGCAGAAATGTTCATATGCTGAATGCCTACGAGCTGACTCGAAACAACGTCGGCATCACTGTATATCCGGCATCTGCCAATATCGGTATCGATGACTCCGTTGTCATAAAAAAGCTTACCAATCCTAGTGTATCTGCCACCTACCGTCTTGTATGGAGCGAGAAGCACCACCTCTCACATGTAAATGAAGTATTTCTGGACTTTATCAGACAAAATAGCGAAGCAGTATCGCTATAACCATGATGCCGGCGAACAGAATCGCCGGCAGCTTCTTCCATACAGATTTTTTCTCAGGTTCTGTTTTCTCCTTTTTGAGCTCATTCAGCCTTTGCTGAATGCTGTCATCAAAAAGATGATTCTTCTTTTCCACGATATTCTCCTGTCAAATCTTCTATTTCAGTTGCAGTTCTTTTATTTATCGAAGTATCTTCCTGTACTGTTCCACAGTCTCTGCATTTGCATGTTTCCACTGATACTCGAGTTCCTCATCCATCCTGTTTTTATCAGATAACACATTGTGGATCTGCTCAGCCATCGCAGCTGCACCATTCTCATCAGGAGTAAAGATGTATTTTTCAGTAACCAGATCCATTTTATGCAGGGTATTCTGAAAGCCCAAGATAAGCTCTCTGTTCTTGAAAGCAGTCTCTACCGCATCCAGTATCTCCCCGCCATGATTGATATCCAGATAAATATCACAGCTGTCCCAGAGTGTCTGGATCTGTTTCTGTGTAACTACCGGATAAAGCTGAATATTCGGATATTTTACCATCTGCATCAGCTTCGCAGACATCTCAGTCAGTGCAGCGATATGGATGTGTACATCGTTAAGACGTACTGCCAGCTGCTCCAGCTGTTCAATCTGATCAGAATTTGTGAAAACCAGTAGGTTTCCACTGTGCGCGTTCTCCCTGAGACGCGGATAGATAAATCCGAGCTTTGCAAAACGGCTCTGATCGATCGAAAGCTTCTGCAGATTTTCAAATGCATCTTTATGCTGAACGGCGATCACAGAGGTTCCCGCAAGATCATGCTCCAGAATTCCCTTCATATTGCCCGGAATATCTGCTCCGATGCCTTCCTGCCAGAACAGCACATTGTCCTTCAGCTTTTTCACGCGATTGCAGTACTGATTTGCCACAAAAAACGGGAAGGAAAGTGAGTTATAAAAAATGCGGTCTATCTGCTCAAATGCCTGCTGCAGATAGTAGAGTACAAACTCTGTTTTTGTGTGGAAAAACAGTTCCTTTCCATGCCAGGTCAGAATGATATCGCCGGTAAGAAAGTTTTCCGTGATCACCTCTGCACCGTCCGGTCTGTAATAAGTTTTATGCACCGGCTTCTGCTTTTCACTCAGCACTGTCTGTGCAAATCTGTGTCCAAAACGATCGTAATGATCACTGCAGCATACCTTTCCGCTGCCGTCCAGCCAGTCTACGATCCTCACATACCGGTTTTCCCTCGGTTCCGCATAAAACACTCTGGCCCTGACCGTGTCAAACTCACGCACCTCACCGCTTGAATTCGAGCTTTCCATCTCAAAATACTCAGGGATCTGCAGCTTGTCAAAATACAGGGGACTGCACTGCTCCGGCACCTGGCCGCCGTAGAGGAAATATTCATACGGAGAGCTTACGCCTTCCGCACAGAAGCCGTCATACTGCAGCACCACCGCGTGAAACAGATATCCTGCGTTCTTTAAAGAATATACCAGTCTTGCTGCATCTGCATTCCAGTTATCAATCAGTAATACCACGATCATTCTCTCCCATCTTCAGGCTTTCCAGCAGGTTTCTCCACATATCTACCACATGTGAGGTCAGATACCCTTCTGCGATCTCGTAGGATCTCTCAGAAAAGTGTTCCATATCCGCCTCCTGACAGCACTGCACCATCGCTTCTGCGAGTCTCTTCACATGCACACTCATCTGATCATCCCTGTCATAAGGCAGAAGATAGCCATTCTTTCCGTGATCGATGAAAGTCTGATTGCCGTAGTGCACGTCAAATCCGATAAATGCCAGACCGGAACCCACAGCTTCCATCAGCGTCAGTCCGAAGCCCTCACTGGTGGAACCCGCAGCATAGATTTCATACTGCTGATAGATCTCATCCATCTTGTGATGTCCCATCAGATGAATGTAGTCCTCCGCGTTGAGCACATGGATGATTTCGCGCAGAGCCTTCTCCTCTCCGCCGCTTCCATAAATATCCAGGGTCAGATCCGGCACCTGCTCATGCGCCTTTGCCGCAGCCATGATCAGCCAGTCCACATGCTTTTCAGAGGCAAGTCTGGATGCGGTGATCATGGAATGCTTTCTACGCGCTTTCTCAGGAATTTTCAGTTCGTCCAGGCTTCCCACCGGAATCGTCACGATACGCGGATGCTTCTGATAAAATCTGTCAAACTGTTCCTTCAGGATCTGATTCTGCACCTCCGTGGAAGTGATGAAGAAATCCAGACTGTCCGCATTGGAAAATTCATATTCATAAAAATTATTCCAGAGAATATCCTGCTTCTCCAGCGAACTCTCGTTATAATGCTCCGCATGGATCACAGAACCTATCTTCGTCTTACCATGATATCTCAGCACTGCCTGACCGATCTCCGTTGCACGATCGATGATCATGACATCCTCATCTGTCATCTTCAGACACTGGATAAAGTAGGCGATAAATCTCTGTTTTGAATAGAACATCCGGTTATCCACGCGGAAAATACTTCTGTCTCCGTCTATGATCTCCTCCCACGCCTCACTGCCGTCTTCATTGAAAAATCTTCTCAGATACAGATGCGCACGATTGTCCACCGGAGAATAATATTCGGAAAACAGTCTTCCGTAAGTAAAGTAATCTTTTCGGATCAGACAGTTTGCCGACACATATTCCACGCGCTGGACAATGTCCTCATATCCTTTTCTCAGATGCACTCTGGCGTAGACACCGACCTCATCGAAGTAGTAGATCCGTGTCTGTTCTTCTTTTTCTATTCTGGTGATCTTATGTTCAAAAGTTTTCTCAAGCTGCTCCGTTCGGTAAGTCGTCGGAGCAATCTTGAAATCTGTAAAAAACGAATACAGCCAGATCACTTCCTCATCCAGAAAACCGATATTCTTTGTCATATGCTCGATATTCTCGATCTGAAACATATCAGTGAAAATGAATTTTGCCTGATATCCTGCCATACGGAGCAGATTTGCCCTGTAAGCCTGTGCATATTCTACGCCGCTGCTGGCCCAGCCGATTCCACGGTTGATATTATAGACGATCATTGTGTTAACAGTCCTTCCATAAAGTGCAGCCACTTATCCTCCAGATACTGATTCAGATAAGTTTCCGCTATTCTGTATGATTCCTTGCTCCTGCTCTGCAGACCTTCCCGATCCTGAAGGATCTCTGCCATCGCATCTGCCATATGTTCAATAAGTGCTTCCTCTTCCGACCTGCTGCTGACCGCATCCAGCGAAAACGGAATCAGTATTCCGTTCACCCCATCCCTGATAAAAAGACGGTTTCCATAATGTGCATCCAGACCGATCATTGCATTTCCTGCACCTGCCGCCTCCATCAGAGACAGTCCCAGTGTTTCCCAGAGAGACGCAGTCACATAGACCTCATAGTGCTGATAGACTTCTGAAACATCACAGAATCCTTTTAAATGAATGAAACTCTCCGCTTCCAGTTCACTGACCAGCGTTTCCACCCTTCTTACGTACTCGACAGTTCCCGTGCCATACAGATCCAGCTGCAGCTGAGGCACCTTTTTCTGTGCTCTGACTGCCGCACGGATCACCCAGTCGATCCGCTTTCTCGGATCCAGCCTTGAAACGGACAGCATCGAATACGGTTTTCTGTTCTCCGCCGGATAACTCAGTTTTTGCAGTCCGCTGACCGGAATCGCCTCGATCTCCGGTACCGGACAGCCGTATTCTTCCAGCTTCTGCTTCAGTTCCACCTTCTGCTCCTCGGTGGAAACCAGAAATGTATGGATGCGCGCAGACTGCGCAAACCAGTAATAATATTCATGATTCAGACCGATACTGTAGGGATCCTCATTCTTTTCCAGATAATGCATGGAATGCAGAAAAACACAGATCTTTGCACCGCCGCTGTGACGGAAAAGTGCCTGTGTATACTCCTGATCAGCCGGTCGGTCTATGAAAATGATATCCTCTTCGGAGAGCTTCAGGCTGCAGATAAACTTCTCCACAAACTCTGTCTTTGTTCCGTTCCATCCGTCCGGAAACAGATACCTCTCCTCTCCTTTCTGGTCGATCAGAATGTCAAAAGCAGTGCTGCCGTCTGTATTCTTAAAGCTGCGACGTACCAGCTTCGCGTAGGCCGCCCCTTCTGCAGTCCTTGCCGTCACATAATAATTTGTATAAAGCACATGCCCTGCATAGATCTCCTGTGTCAGCAGGCGTTCCTGATGATAGTAATTCACATACTGAACGTGAATCCCATCCTCTTTTTTCAAAATGCAGGCTACGCGCCCCTGCTCTGTAAAAAGATTGATCTCTCTGTTCCTCTCTTCGATCCTTACCGCATGCAGCTGAGTACTTAATTTCTCAGCCAGCTCAGAGCTTTTCATCTCTCCTGCGAGTGACGGCTGATCTGTAAAAAACTGATGGGCGCTCAGCATCTCTTCAGCTGCGATTCCAAAGCGCGTATAGTTGCGAATATACGGTTCATAGACGCAGTCCGAATATACATATTTTACCGGAACCGGTAATTTTCTGAAATAAGCTGCGCGTGTGCCCTGTGCATTGTCTACACCATTCGGCAAAAAGCCCACCAACAGACTGAAAACATATACTGCCATCCTATCTGTCTCTCCTGTCATCGATCTGAATATGCCGGGAGAGGATCCTCACCAGCTCCTCTTCCATCTCACGGATACTTCCAAAACAGCCCGTAAGCCTTCCCTGCTCGTAAAGCATGGCTGTACCGTTGCTCTGGTTGATCAGCAGCCACTCACTGCCGGTATGAGTATAATAGGAGATCAGCTTTTCCTGACAGATCTCATCAGCATAGATTTTTTTCCAGACATAGCCGCAGCGGTTATAGAAATCGGTCTGAACCTTCCGCTCCTCTTTGTCCTGCCAGTCGATATGGCTCACAAATCCATTTTCATAGGGCTGTCGAATCCAGATATATCCACGCACTTTTCCCTCATTGCAGATCTTTGCTCTCCTGTCGGCATACCCCCGGATCTGCCATCCGTCCGGTATCTGTACAAACGGGAAGTAAATATCCCTGTACGGCTCATTCTCTCCGAAGATCTGCCTCAGATAATATTCGTAGATGGAATACATTCTGACCGGCAGAAACGGATCATCCTCCATGACCAGGATTTCCTGATCTTCGGGAAGCACTCCCTGAAAATACTCTTTTGCTGCTGTCTGATTCTGAAATAAGTACATCTCCCTGCCTCCCCGTTCTACGGCATGATCATCTCTAAATTTCCCTCTTTATCAAAGCGGATCTCTCCCAAAAGTATATTTCGCATCATCTGCTGTTTCACACGTCTGCGCATATAGTCGTAGGACCGTGACACCTCCAGATGATACTCATACAGCATATTTCGCTGTGTATACTGTCTGCTCTCCATGGTGTTTTTCAGCTGCTGCATATAATCCACTTCCTCGATCCAGGCTTCATCCACAGCTTTTAAAATCATGTTCCTGAGATACTCTGTCTGCATCTTTTCTGTGCCCAGCTGACGAAGTTTCTCCATCAGCTGTACATATGCCGTTTCCCGAAGGTATCGTTCGACCTGCTCCGGAGTGTCCACATCTCGCTCGTCCGGAAATCTGACTGGATGATAGGAGATCTGATCCAGTACATATCGCCTCAGCTTCTGCCTGCCGGCTTTTTCCCGGTGTGCATCCACATACTCACGGATCACTTCCTGCTCGATCTTCATCAGCTCCTGTACAGAAAATGCATCGATCTCCTGTATCTGTCTTCTGGTCTGATATACCAGTTCTCTCTGACGGCGCATACTCTCGCCGTACTCCATCGTTGATCTTCTGGCTCCGCGTTCCTTTTCCGCACTGATTCTCTGTGCCCTGGCAATCTCTCTTCGGATCCGGCGGGAAAAAAGCTCCCGATCCTCCAGCGTATAACGCTGCAGCTTTTCTCTGCCATGTTCCTGAACGACCTTATCCTCCAGCGAAACAAAGAAAATACTGCTGCCAGGATCTCCCTGCCTTCCGGCACGTCCTCTCGCCTGCTCTTCCAGGCTTCTGTTAGGCATTCTTCCCACACCGATGACTGCCAGTCCGCCAAGGCTGGCTGCACCGTCCTCCAGTTTGATGTCTGTGCCGCGCCCCGCAACAGAGGTTGCGACTGTCACTGCACCGACTCTGCCGGCTTCCGCGATCATCAGCGCCTCCTTGGCAACGTGATGAGCATTTAATACATTGTGCGGAATCTCCGCCTCCAACAGAAGTTCAGAAATAATTTCTGTAACAGCAATCGTCTCCGTCACGACCAACACCGGCCTTCCCGTCCTGTGTATATCCAGCAGATACTCCATCACACCGTACAGTTCAGCCTCCAGCGTAGTAAAATATCTGGTCTTTTCATCGATTCTTATGACCGGCCGGTTGGTCGGAATTCCCACGGTCTCCATCCCGTAGATCTCCAAAAATTCTGCCTCATTTACCAGGGCAGTTCCTGTCATACCGGCAACTCTCGGAAAAAGCCGGAAAAAATCCTGATAGGTGATCGATGCCATAGCCCGATGCACATTCGTGTGCTTCACATGCTCCTTCGCCTCAATCGCCTGATGCTGTCCTGCCTGCATCTTCGTTTTATCCAGAATTCTTCCGGTGTTGATATCCAGCAGCTTGATTTCCTCATCTTCCACCACATAGTGTCTGTCCTTGCGGAAGATGTGATGCGCTCGCAAGGCGAGCATGATATGGCGGACAAACTCATAATACCTGCCGCTGTACAGATCCCTGATCTCAAAAAATTTCTCTGCCTTCTTTATACCGGAGTCGGTCAGCCAGACATCCTTTTCCTTTATCTGATAGTCCTCATCCTTTAACGTAGTTACAAAGAAATCCACACTGTCATAGAGATTTGACTGAACCTTCGGCATTCCGGAGATCACCAGCGGTGTCTGCGCCGCATCCAGCAGCACTGCGTCTGCCTCATCCACGATCACAAAGTCAAACGGTCTCAGATACCGGTCCTCCCTCGAGGACAGCAGATTTTCCAGAAGATAATCGAAGCCCAGCGTTCCATTCGTTGTGTATACAATGTCCGCTGCATAGATTCTTTTCTTCTCCCTGCTTTTCATTCTTTTGCCCGGTCTGTCCGGCACACCGATCGTACAGCTCAGTCCCATCCACTCATACAGCGGACCGAGCATCGTCCCGTCTCTTCGGGCAAGATACTCATTGGTCGTCATCAGGATCGTACTTCTGCCTGTCAGTGCGTTCATGTACAGTGGCAGCACTGCCGTAAAGGTTTTTCCCTCTCCGGTCTTCATTTCGGCGATCATTCCTTCGTACAGTGCCAGCGCACCAAGGATCTGCACATCGTACAGGTAAATTCCAATCCTGCGCTTCATGGCCTCCCGCATCGCAGCGTAGGCTTCCGGCAGAAGTTCTGACTCTGAGATACCGTCTGCCAGTCTTCTTCTGAAACTTTCGGTCTCTGCCTGCAGTTCTTCATCCGCAAGACTGCTCATCTTTTCTGCAAGCTGATTGATCTTTTCCAGATCCTGCTTCAGCTTTCTGATTTTCCATGCATTCTTAATTTTATTCATCGATCATAAACCGTTTCTCTGCCTGATGATCCGGGATCATTTCTGCAAATTTTTCAGCAAGAGCTCTTCCTGAAGCTCCTCTGCCCCAAAAACAGATCCTTTTTGCACCTGCCAGTCGTTTCTGCAGGATCTGTCTCTGATCCCACTGCGGATACATAAGTATTCCGGGGGAAAATGCCGTCGCATTTGCATAATTTCTTTCCGGATATTCTCCGGAAAGGATGGCAGCCGCTCCACGGATCTGCGGAATCAGGACATTCACCTCCGAAAGATCCTCTGTTTTCTGCTGCAGTTCCTCAAAAAACGTCTCCTCTGACTCTGTCAGATCAAACCAGTAAAATCTGAGTTTCTGAGAACCTGCCTGGATCAGGGAGATCTTGTAGAAATAGGTATGCTCCGGCACTGTAAATTCTCCGCGGAAGGTATCAAAAATTTTAAAATCCAGCTTTTCCTCCCGTGCATCGAAAAAATCTATTTTCCAAAGCAGGGTCTTCTCAGGATATACCCAACAGTGCATCTGTATCCTGTAGCTCTGTTTTTCTTTCAGGATCGGCAGCTGAGGTTCCCTTCGATCTCTCTGAAAATCCGTAAAGGATGTCCATTCATTCACCACCGCTCCAGGCGGGAGCAGCTCATTTTCAAAAATAACACTTCCGTCTTCCATGTATTTCAGAGTTGATCCGTACAGGTAGGGTCTTGCATTTCGGCCGTCCCATCGAATGGTGTACAAAATATGGTCCTGCATCTCACCCCGCCTCTCTCTGATAATCTTCTCTTAATATACGATATAACTGTCCCATAAACCAGTAGACAATTCCAATCGTATTGTCGTTATGTCTTCCTTCGAGCCCTTTACCGACAACAGAGACATTTTTCTCCTCCAAATGTTCGAGAATATCCTCATAACCGGTCGGATCATAGTCATCCTGCTTCATATACGCAACAGAAAACTGCGTTCTGTCAAACTCTGCTCTGTCAAATCTTGACCACAGCCTCTGATTCAGTTGTTTTATGTGCTCTTCCTTCATTCCGCCGGTCATCTGCAGCAGATAGTCCAGCGATGTCTGAAACTGTCCCATTCTGTTTTTTCGTTCGTTATCTGCCACAGTTCCCATATTCATCAGCGGTTTTCCAATGACAATGGCTCCCGGCTGAAAATGGCAGCCATAATATACTGCCCCATAGGTTCCCATGGAAAGCCCCGAAAATATCGTCTGCTCCGGCCGGAACTGCAGCCGATCCAGGGTTTCCTGTATCACAGACACTACCCGATCCTCGTAATCCTTCCGGCCGGTATAGAAAGCACCGCCCTCCAGTCTCGGATCTGACAGCAGCAGAAACGGTGTTTTCAGGCTTTTCATGATACCTCCGCCCTCAAATCCTTCCGCTGTTCGATAACCGGCAAAGTATACTACCAGCGGAGGACGACGGTCTCCCGGATCAAAATAGCTGAGCAGCTCACCTCTGCTCTGATCCGCATGACGCCTGCCGCCCGGGAAAAACTGTCCCAGCCGCATTCTGGAATTTCGAAAATGTACCGGCCCGATATCCACACTTCCTTCCCCACAGACAAAGATCTGCAGCGCCAGAAACCCTCTCTCAGACTCGGTGATCAGTATCGGTTCTTCCAGAGCCTCTCCTTCTGCTGTTTTTTCCCAGACAGGATCGGCTTCACATCCTTCTGAAAAAAGTCTGAATCTGTACCGAAGCTGAACATCACCCTGAACGACAAATTCCGGCCATACTTCCACTGCTCTTCGTGCGTAGACATTTACCGGAATATTATATCTCAGATACACAGCCTCCTTATAGCGTCCCTGTATATCGACCGCCAGATGTATCTGGTGACTTCCGATATATTCTGCTCCCGGATAAAAGGCAGATGCGATCTCCATATCCTTCACACCGATCTTATATCCCTCCTGCCCCTGATACAGTCTGAGCGGAATCGTCTCTATAAATCTCTCTATTTTGACAATTTTTCTCGCACATCGATCCTTCAGCATCCTGTAGACTTCGTCTGTCAGCACACACTGCTCTGTATAAAAATATCTGTAGGGATCTGCCGCTTTCTGCAGAAACGGAATCAGCTCCGCACTGACTTCCCCATCCAGAATAACAGCGTCAAACTTCTGTTCCTTCTCTTTCCCATCCCAGAAATTCCACTCTGTTTCTTCAGGGATCGTATAGAGTTCCTGCCAGCTGCAGGAGCCGATCTGTAAAATCTGTATCTTATTATCCATTCTCTCTTCCGCTGTCACCATCCTGCAGCGCCAGCTGCTTTTTCCACCTACTCACGATCGCACCGTTTGTATACCCGGAAATCTTATTTATCGAATATACCAGAGCCTGATTCCAGTGCTCCAGTCCGTTCAGAAAATAGTCCAGTGCCGTATCGATCTTCTCGTGTTCCTTCAGAACCCAGCCATTTCTGCAATGCTCAACATACTGACTCTCGGTGCGAATGATCATCGGTACACCTGCACTGATTCCAGCGATCTGAAGATACAGATCCGGTTCTGCCTGAGTATCTATAATGATCCGGGCATCTCCAAGGAGTGCAATGATATCTTTCTCCGATCCGCACTCCCTGATAAATATATTCTGTTCTTTCACAGTCTTTTCTTCATTTTCGATCTGCTGTGTGTTTTCCTGCTCAAAACAGAGACGCTCCAGCGCTCTTTCCTCGATCATAAACCGCAGCAGCTCTCTCATATCATGGACAGACAGTCTCATCTCTGAGGGATCCATCCCTATCTCCAGTACCGTATGCGGATGCAGGTTTACATAATGCAGCAGCTCCTCTGCGAGCTCCAGCCACACTTCCGCCGATGTATTTCCAACATAACACAGAATCTTCTGATCCCGGATCCTCTGACTCTTTCCGATAGCGACTCTGGCATCGTAGGGAGACAGATTCATCACGCGGTCTGCACTCAGCATTTCCTCCGAGAGAAGATACTGTTCCAGATACTCTGTATCTGTGACTACCAGATCTGCGTTCATTTCCCTGATTCCCGACAGTTCTGTTTTCTGATTTCTTTTACTGAACAGAGATACTACCGTTTTCTGTCTGCTGTCCTGAAACAGCTCTTTATGCCGCTGGTCAAATGCCGTTATGAGCACCATCGATTCCTCAGCCTGCTGCAGATAATCCTCTGTCATCTCTGTCATCAGCGCTCCCATATCCGGGTATTCTGTATATCGGCATACCGGTTCGATGGAAGAATTGATCGTCACCTTCCCATTCTCAAGGTTTTCTACCAGACACCAGATCTTCTCAGGCGTAAAATACGTTCTCTGTACCCTTTTTCCGTCACGATACCGTTCTCTGCAGGATAAAAATCCACGATCGTCCACATAAATGCGGTTGTCTATCTTTTCATCCTGAAATCGGTCGACATAAATCATATGACCGCCTCTGCCGAACTCCACTCTCGCGTAGAGTTTTTCATCCCGAAATGCCTTCATCTGGAATGGTGTATACATCCACTCCAGATCCTCAGGCCAGTTCATATCCCGAAAAGAGAAGACCCCCGCTCTCTGATCCTGTATTCTCTGCAGACGGTCAAACGGTGAATAGATCTCGATATCCTGAATGCCCTCTCTGTGCAGAAATCTCCGCAGCTCAGGCATATAACAGGGCAGCAGCAGCTGTACCCGTTCTCCCGCATTCTTAAAAAGTCGGATCTGATTCACCGTATCGTCAAATTCCATTCGTTGCCTTCCATCATACCATGGAAGCGGAAATGCCTTCCAGGGTTCCTCTTTCCCATCCCAGGACGGCACAAAGCAAAATAATTCATTCATACAGAAGGTTCCTCACCTATTGAAAGTCCGCTCTGATCAGTTCAGATCCAGCAGCTGCTCATAATGATCCAAAGTATAAACTGCTTTGATCTCGGCTGCAAGCATCTGTGAAATACCTGTCATGATGATCAGATACAGCGGCAGCATAACCTCATCCTGCAGCATCGGAAAGAAGATACGCAGAGCAAGTGCTGACCCGAGAACACAGCTCATGATCAAAGCACTTGAAACCGCACTGCTCAGAACTGTCCGACGTATCAGTTTTTCGGTCTCTTTTCCTGGTCTGATGCCTTTTATGCAGTCCCCCCTTCTCTGCATCTGCTCAGAAATATCGACAGGATTTATCTGAACAGATGCCAGACCAACGGATACGAACATATAAAGCAGCAGATATGTCAAAATACCGACTGGCTGATCAAGACTCAGGTGAGCAACAAGATATCCGAAAACAGTGCTCTGCGAAAATACCATATGAAGCAGCATCAGCAGATAATAGAGCACCATATAAAAGGCCATCACATACATCAGTGCCTGCGCCCCTGCCGGATTCGCCTTAATTGCCAGATAATTGCTCTGCTCCATCGATGAATCGATCATCACTCTCTGTACCGGAAAACGATGCTCCCTGTGTTCCAGAACATACATCAGAATCATTCCGACTGCAGCGATCAGAAGGATCAATGCATAGATCCCAAGAAAACGCATGCGGTCTGCTGTCTCGAAAATGATCGTCTTCACACTCACCTGCAGAATACGCACTGCCTGGAAAAGGATATTGATGAAAATAAACAGGATCATTCCTCCAAGTCCTTTGCTCTTATTCTGCTCGGAAAGCCATAAGACCAGGCATGTTCCTGCCACTAAAACGATACCGACCAGAAGACGTTCCAGAAAGAGATCCTGAAACATCACCGGTTCTTCCACCAGCATCACTGCTCTCAGTCCTGCACTGACAGATGCAAATAACAGCGCCAGTCCTCTGATCTGACGCTGCATGGTAATCGCTGAAGACCGAGCTCCATGTCGCCCTGCTGCCAGAGTCATCATCTGTACAATAATCGATGCTGACATCCACGGTGCAAGATCGATTGCAAACACGGACTGCTGATTTCCCAGCAGAAAATAGCTCAAGTCCCTTCCTGTCTCTTTCGTTACTTCAATGAACGGAATAGGTATATTTTTTCCAAGAATATATACTGCCAGGATAAAGCACATATATTTTATTTTATTAAAAAGTCTTGAATTCCTGTTAATACCGTTTCTCCTTAATATGGATACGGAAGAGATTTATCTGTGATACAGAGTCCATCTCTTCCGATTCAATTACTGCTTACTTCTCAGTTTTTTCTGTTTCTTTTTTCTTTTCAGCTCTTCTTTTTTTCTGAGCCCCTGCGATTGAGCCGACGCTCGCAAGCATTCCGAGTACATACGGTGCGATCACAGTCGTATCTCCCGTATTTGGCGGCTGGATCTCATTCTTCACCGCAGTTTTTCCTCTCGGATCCTCGCTTTCGCTCGTCGCGATACTGCCGCTGTCACTCACAGATCTGCTCTCAGATTCTGAGATGCTTTCACTTCCCGCATTCGAAAGGCTTACGCTCTTTCTAATTGCAAGGCTTACACTCTCAGAGTCAGAAATACTCTCGCTCGTGGCAGCACTCATCGATGCACTGAGTGATGCACTGAGAGATATACTCTCAGACTCGGATTTTGCAATACTGTCGCTGCGTGAGGCATTGGCTGACTCAGACTCAGACTTGGCGATACTCTCACTTGCAGAGATACTTTCTTCCAGAGATCTGGCAAGGCTTTCACTTTCGCTCTCACTGTCAGAAACACTCTCGCTCTCTGATACTGAGGTACTTTCACTCTCACTTTCTGAGGTGCTT
>JAUNAF010000128.1 GCA_030527715.1 Eubacteriales bacterium | reverse complement strand
GGAGGAACCAGTGACAGAAGCACCGACCGAGGAGCCTGTGACAGAGACGGAAAGTGAGTCTGAAAGTGAAGATCCGACGAAGCCGTCTCCAAAGAAAATTACGAAAACCACTCCGAAGAATCATTCCGGACAGACAACCGTGAAAAACAGTTCAGGCAATCCGGAAACCGGAGACAGCAGCAATCTGATGCTGTGGATTGGTACCATGATGGCAGCGCTTGCAGCAGCTTTCCTTGGAATGATCAGCAGAAGACAGCTGAGAAAGTAGGCGATCAACTGCGTCGAAGGAAGTTTACGAAAGAAAATAGGAGATCAACTGTGCAGGAGGCAGTTTACGGAAGAAAATAAGTATTTCTGAAATTTTTTCCGTAAAATCAGCCCGGAGATCAGCGGAAAAGATCAATTCTGAAGTGGATTACGGAAGTATACAGCGAATTTTGGCTGATACTTCCGTAAAATCTTGTATATGAATCATATTGTCATGGTGCAAAAGCCATGATACAGCTGAAATTACGGAAGAATTCCCGAATTTAGGGGAGTTCTTCCGTAATTTTGCTTTTTTGGGTCCAGAGATGGTAAGGTAGATCCGAATTTTACGGAAAAATTGGGAAATTTAGAGAGATATTTCCGTAAACCATGCTGACATCTCCGGAAAGCGGATCGGTGAACTTGCTTTCTCTGGGTCATCTTTAAATGAAAAAAGATCTTAAATAAGACAACATACAATTGACAATCAATCACATATCATATATAATAACATCACAAAAACAAATTGAAACAAATAGAGAATCTCAAGTTATCTAAATCAAATCAAACGATCCAAAATTTTCTTACTCAAATCCTTTCAAAATATCTTAAATCAAATGAAGAGCATCTGATCACCGGAGGAACTGTCTATGAGGAAACAAAATCTTGCAATCTGTGACCTGGAGGTCCGGTATGCGTACAATCTGATGGAATATATGGCGCAGAGGCAGAGGATACCATTTGAACTGCTGGTATTCGCAGAGGTGGAAAGTCTTCTGGTATTTGCGAAGGATCACGCGATCGATCTGCTGCTGATCTCTGAACGGATGATGTGCGAGGAAATCCGCCAGCTGAAGTCCGGCAAGATCCTGATCCTGTCAGAGGGCGGTGCGCTGGAGGAATATCAGGATTATCCGATGATCTATAAATATCAGCCCTCAGACCGACTGGTCAGTGAGGTGATGACCTACTGTGCGAAGGAGACGTCGCAGCCGATCGGCGCAGCCCTAAATCGAAATGCACAGATCCTCGGAGTCTACTCTCCGGTGCGAAGATGCGGAAAGACCTGTTTTGCACTGACACTGGGACAGATTCTGGCCAGAAACCGATCAGTGATCTATCTGAATATGGAGGCATATGCCGGATTTGAACGGCTGACCGGTCAGGAGTTTGCATCAGATCTCTCGGATGTGATGTATTTTATCCGGCAGAAGCAGGGCAATCTTCTGTACAAGCTGCATTCAGCGACACTGCATCTCGGACGGATGGACTATCTGCCGCCGGCATTTTCAGCCGCCGACTTAAAGGAGGTGAAAATTCAGGAGTGGAACACACTGCTGACAGATCTTACCAGGATCGGAGGCTATGATACCGTCATTCTGGATGTCGGAGATACGATAGAAGATGTCTATGCTCTGCTGGAAAACTGTACCAGGATCTACAGTCCCATGACGGGAGATCTGGTGGCAAGGGGAAAGATCGAACAGTATGAAAAACTGCTTCGAGAGATGGAATATGAGGAACTGCTGGAGCGGACGCAGTATCTCAGACTGCCCTTTGCGGAGCCGGCTTCCGGAGGCACGTATTTTCTGGAACAGCTGGTACAGGGAGAGATGGGAAACTATGTGAGAAAGCTGTTGACAGAAAGCGGGAAGAACAAGGTATGGAAAAGGAGCGAAAGGACATCCGGGAGCGAAAGGATTTCCAGGAACTGAGCCGCAGGCTGATGCTGCAGCTGGATACCTCGCGGGAACTGGAAGATGCAGAGATCTATGTGCTGATCGACCGACTTCTGATGGATCGGGAGCGCGGAGTGCGCTATGGACTGCGCAGGAGAGAAGAACTGCGGCAGGAACTGTTCAATTCTGTCCGCAAGCTCGATATTCTGCAGGAACTGATCGATGATGACACGATCACCGAGGTGATGGTCAACGGTATGGACGGAATCTTTATCGAGCGGAGCGGGCAGGTACTGAGCTGGGATAAGAGGTTTTATTCCAGAGAAAAGATCGAAGATCTGGTGCAGTCGATCGCCGCAAAGAGCAACCGAATCGTCAATGCGACAGTGCCGATCGCAGATGCAAGGCTGGAGAACGGAGCGAGAGTAAATATCGTGCTGCCTCCGGTAGCGATCAACGGACCGATCATAACGATCCGGCAGTTTCCGACGCATCCGATCACGATGTCCCAGCTGATCGCCTGGGGAGCAGTGAGCAGCGAGGCAGCAGAATTCCTGCGCAAGCTGGTGATCGCAGGCTACAACATTTTTATCAGCGGAGGCACCGGTTCCGGAAAGACGACCTTTCTGAATGCACTCTCGGACTATATTCCGAAGGACGAGCGTATCATCACGATCGAGGATAATGCAGAGCTGCAGATCAGAGGCGTGGCAAACCTGGTGCGTCTTGAGGCAAGAAAAGAAAATACACAGGGAGAGCATGCCATCACGATCAGAGATCTGATCCGTTCAAGTCTGCGTATGAGACCGGACCGTGTGATCGTCGGAGAGGTCCGCGGAGAGGAGACGATCGACATGATACAGG
>JAUNAF010000127.1 GCA_030527715.1 Eubacteriales bacterium | reverse complement strand
ATCCTATGGATCGTTTTTTTATCAAGTGTGCAACTTCATTTTACAATCGGCGATTCTTTTATATTACCTGAATCCATGGTATAATTCCATATAATTAAAAAGGTTTACGAAAGGAGTTTTTTATGGATAATAAAACTGAACCCAAAAAGAGTCTCTTAAGCAGGATGCTTTACACCTTCCTTACTCTTTGCCTGTTCATGGTTATACGCTATGGCATATCCTATGTGTTTCAGTTGATCGACGGTTCTGCCGGCGCAGTCGATCTGGCAAAGTACTCTGTCACAAGTACCGAAGATGATGTTCTGTCAGACAATACTTCTTATCCCTGTTTCACGGTATCTCCAAGTATTGCCGGAGTCAAAACTTTCACTTTGACGGCAACAGATGCTACTGTAGACGGTGAATGGAAAATTTACGTCAAATCCATCTTCATGTGGGAAAAAGTCGGAACCATGAAAGTAGAAAATGGCAAAGGCAGCACTACGATCAAGCTGGATACTGCTGCTTCACTTTCCGCTTATACGATTCTTCCTCCGGACGAATTTTCCGGTCAATATTCCTTTCATCTGGAAATTAAGAATATTAAAAAATAAAATGTTTCGGCACATAAAATTTCGTATCGCCAGTTGGTTTCCAGCTGGCGAACGGAAGTTATATGCTGGAATATTATTCCACCGAATTGTCTGTAAACTATCTGGGCTTTAACTATGTTCCTGCTGATGAGGAGACGATGGCGAAGCTGAAAAAGATGAAGAAAGTCAGGAAAATGCCCTGTTATCCTGCACAGGGATCCATCTGCATGATTGACGGCACGATCGTAGTAAAACTGGAGAAAGAAATAGGCGGACTGCAAAAATAAAGATCCGGGAAAGGAATTGGTAAGTATATGTATATTTTAGGCGGCATGGTTTTTCTGTTTTTGCTTATTTACTTTATCTTTTATTTGCCGATCAAACCGACTTCCAGATGTAAGGATAAGTCATTGCTTCGGGAAAACGCAAAGCCAATAGACATGAAACGGGAATCACGGGGAGACTCAAGCCACTGCCAGTGGATTACAACCATAATATTTGATGACGGCTTTGAATATGTTTCTAAACTACAAGACCGGGAAAGAGTTTCTTCCAGAACAACCAGAGTATTTATTAGTCCTGAAACGCATCAAAAAATAATAGCGAATGCTGTAGAAGCTCATAAAAACTATGTGCGCAAACACAAAAAGTAAGAAAGGGATTCCATGAGGCTGCCGTAACAGGCAGTCTCCTGGAATCCCTTTCTCTATATTTATTCCTTATTCATTTTACAAATCATACAGCATGATACAACTCTTCCGTATCTATACCAATCTAGATATACCGGTCGACATGTTTCCTGCTTAAAAGACACACAGTCTCGACATGTACCGTCATCGGAAACTGATCTACCGGTCGCACTCTCTCGATTTTGTAGCCTCCCTGACTGAGGATCTTCAGATCTCTTGCCAGTGTTGCACTGTCGCAGCTTACATAGACTATACGCTCCGGCTGCATGTCGAGCATGGTCTGCAGAAGCTTCTGGTCACAGCCCTTTCTTGGCGGATCTACAACGATCACATCTGCATGTGCATTCTCTCCGTTATGCTGCTCCGCATAATTTCTGTAATATGCCGGCAGGATGTCCTCGGCTGCTCCGACGAAAAATTCTGCGTTGGTGATGTTATTGATCTTCGCATTATTTTTCGCATCCTCGATTGCCTGCGGTATGATCTCAACGCCATAGACCTGCTTTGCTTTCTGTGCAAGAAACAGGGAGATCGTACCGATGCCGCAGTAAAGATCCCAGACGGTCTCTTCCCCTGTCAGCTGTGCATACTCCAATGCCAGACCGTAAAGTTTTTCCGTCTGCACCGGATTGACCTGGAAAAAGGAAAGCGGTGAGATCTGATATCGGATATCTCCGATATAGTCCTCGATATAGCTGCGTCCCCATAACAGACGCACCTCTCTTCCGAGGATCACATTTGTACGCTCTTTATTGATATTCATCGTGATGCTGGTCATTTTCGGGAGTTTTCTCAGGCGCTCTACCAGAAGCTCGGACTTTGGCAGACGATCTCCGTTTACGATGATGCAGACCATGATCTCCTCTGTGGTAAATCCATATCTGGTCAGCACATGGCGTACCAGTCCCCTGCCTGTGGTCTCATCGTAGGCGCTCACCTTCGCTTCCTGCATCCACTCTGTCACCTGCTGAAGGATCTCCTCATTCTCGGCAACTCCGAGATGGCAGCTGCGGTAATCTATGATTCGATGACTCCGCGCTGCATAAAATCCGGTAATGATCTCTCCATCCTTTCCGGTACCGATCGGAAACTGCGCCTTATTGCGATAGTGCAGCGGCTTTTCCATACCTGTGATCGGCTCCATCTGAAGTTCCTCCTCAGAAAAACCTCCGATGCGCAGAAGATGATTCTTCACCTTCTCCTGTTTGAAGCGCAGCTGCTCCTCGTAGGACATTGCCTGCAGCTGACAGCCTCCACACTGCTTTGCCACCGGACAGACAGCCTCCACTCTGTGCGGAGATGGGGTGATCAGCCGCATCAGTCTTGCAAAGCCGTAGCTTTTTTTCATCTTCATGATCTTTGCCTCGACAACATCACCGATCACGGCATCCTTTACAAAAAAAGCCATTCCCTCTGCCTTGCCGACCCCGTTTCCCTCAGAATCAAGGTCTGTGATTTCTAATACCAGTAAATCATCCTTTTTCAAACTGCATTCTCCTCTATATCTGTTTCTGAATCCCTGCTCTCCTGACTTATCCGCAGTCAATCTTATGACTTATCTTCTTACTTATCTCGTGGTTAATCTTATGACTTATCTCCTGACTTAT
>JAUNAF010000126.1 GCA_030527715.1 Eubacteriales bacterium | reverse complement strand
ACCTGTGGATCATTTTTTGTATTAAGTGTGCAACTTCATTTTACAATCGGCGAATTTTTTATATCTGTCTTTATACTGCAGGATCTTTTTTTACGGCCAGCTGTTCAAAATACTTTGCATACCATGCATCAAACTGTTCCATATATTCCTGATTATTTGAGTGGTGCAGATTATGGATATAGAGATGCTCTTTACCCTGGATCCTGGGATCTCTCTCACTCAAAAGAGCTACGGCAAGATCTGAACAATGGTCTGAGATACGTCCCAGACTCTGAATGATATTCTCGTAGGTAATGCCTGTAAAAGCGTCACAGACCCCCTTTGTCATTCGTTCGATATGTCTGTTTCTCAGCGTATCGGTCAACTCATCGATAACCTCCTCAAGAGGCTCAACCGTACGGGCCATAGACAGATCGCCTACTCTGCATGCCTCAACTGAGAGATCAAGGATTTCCTTTACTGCAGCAGTCAGTACAGAAAGTTCGTTTTCTGCTTCCTCAGAGAAGCTTCTGTTATTTTCGCGCAGCTCCTGGATCGCATTATTGATCTTATAATCTCTGTCGCCGATTCGCTCAATGGCAGTCAGAGCACGCATCTGATAATTTTGTCTGCGGTTATCTTCCTCGCTCTTGATATAGGGAGAAACAGCCAGAATGTAGTTGTTGCAGGCATCTGTCATCTGATCGATCAGATTTTCGCGATCATCGATTTTTCCAGAGCGCTTTTCAGTGAAATCCGAAATCTGCTTAATGGCAGCCTTGTAGTTTTTCAGAGAAAGCCCTGCCATTCTGTTTATTAAATGCTCGGACTCTGTCAGTGCCAGCGCAGGATTCTGAATCAGGTGAAGATCCAGCTCTCTCAGACTCTTTGCAACCTCGGCCTGTTCTTCATCGAGGGGCTCCTCTTTGATCATCTTATCAGCAAGCTGAGCAAAGAGATTTGTGAATGGAAGGAGCGTAAGAGCCGGAATAACCCTGAAGAGACCGTGTACGTTCGCCACGCCGCCGGAATTCATTCCCTGATACCAGAAGCCGTCACCGAAAATTCCTGCTGCTCTAAGGATTCCCACGCCCGTAAACAGTAAAATCGCAGAACAGACATTAAAAATCAGATTGACCGTGACGGTTTTGATCTGATCCTTATTCGCACCGATCCGGCATAACAGGAACGCTGTAATGCAGTCTCCCATATTTACACCGATGATAAATGCAAAAATTCCACAGAATTTTACTCCCACAGAACTGGCAATTGACTGAAGAATACCGATTACAGCTGAGGAACTCTGAAGAATAGCCGTAACACCGATACCTGAGAGAAAGCCGAGGAAATAATTCTGTTCAAAGGATAAAAGAAGTCCGCTCAGCTGGTTTCCCATAGAACTGACCGCAGAACTCATATTCATCAAGCCGACAAACAGAGTTCCGAATCCCATGCAGATCGTACCGACGGTATCGGCGGACCGCTTTTTCTTACTGACAAACATCAGCATAATAATTCCGAGAACAAGAGCAATTGAACTGAGATTGTCGGATTTCAAGAGAGAAAGCAGGCCGGAAGATCCGGTCTCCACGTCCATCAGTCGGATGATCTGTGAGGTAATGGCTGTTCCGACATTTGCGCCGAGAACAATGCCGATAGATTGACGATACGTAAGAAATCCGGCACCGACAAGACCAACGGTGAGTACGATGGTTGCTTTTGAACTCTGGACCATCGCCGTAACAATAACGCCAAGAAGAAAGCCCATAATGGGTTTATTGGTAACCTTGGCAAGCGTCGCTTTCAGTGCACCTCCGGAACCGCTTTTCAGTCCGTCACCCATGACGCGCATGCCATACAGAAACAATGACAAACCGCCGAGCATGGATAAGATGCTGTAAAATACATCCATACTGTTATTTCCCCCTAAAGTAAGGTCTGGAGTTTATACAAAATTTACAATTTCAGTCTAACATGATTTGCAAATAATTTCCATAAGTTCGGATGCCCGGAGAATTAGCCAAACGTTTCCGCAGTTAAAAATCGTCAATTTGTATAGTAAATAAGCCTGGAACGAGGGTATACTGCACAATGCTCATAGTTTTAACCCGGAAACAAATCGGAAATTTCCGCAGCTGTTGTTCGTAGAATACGCGTATCAGCCGCTCGTGCAGGCACGACTTCTTCCGGCCTGCTTATCGCACAAAAAAATCAGCGCAGCAAAACCGCTGCGCTGATGAGAAAACTTTTTTATGAAACAGACTGATCAGTCCTCAAACTTTGCATCATGCATCCATACAAATGCTTCGTCTTCATTTCTTGTAGACTGAAGCCACGGATCTCCCTCCAGATGACGGATCATCCAGCATGTGTAAAGGATGTAGCCCGGTGCTGCAGACTGCGGATGAAGAAGGCCGCCCGGAATTGCAGAGAAGCTGTTGTCAACGCTCTTAAATACGTCATCACCTACAAAGCTTGCGCCGAAACCTTCCGGACGATCAAACTTGAAGTAATACAGCTCCGGCTGCGGATGTCTGTGCGGCAGATAGCCGGACCAGTTTCCGCGATCATTCAGAACCTCACCGAGGACCATGTTGGAGTACGGTGCAATATCCTTATCAAAAATAGTATTTACGCGTCTCTTAGCCGTATTTCCGAACTTGCCGACAGAACTGTAGCCCCACGGAGCATCTTCCGGCTTATAGAACTTAGCTGCAAATTCAGTCTCGTTCTTTGTGCACTGAACAAGGATCTCGGAATCAGCTTCAGCCTTAACAGTGATCTTAGTTCCTGTACATACATGAAGTGCATACGGTCCCTCTGTGAACACGTCCTTGCGGGTTGCGTTCTCAGCCTGATCGTTCCAGCTGTAAGTTACATTTCCGGAAAGAAGAAGAACTGC
>JAUNAF010000008.1 GCA_030527715.1 Eubacteriales bacterium | reverse complement strand
ATCAGGTCACAGAAATCCGGCAGGAAAGTGACCTATATCGAGAAAATGCAGAAAAAGGTCAAGAAATCTCGGTAAAAAATTGACCTATATCGAGGAAATATGAAAATTGATCACGAAACCTCATCTGGAAATTGACCTATATCGAGAAAATGCGGAAATTGGTCAAACAAGCCCGGCAGGAAATTGACCTATATCGCGGAAACGTGGAATTCGGTCAAGAAAATGCCGGAAAATTGCCAACCTCTATTCTGGAAATGAATATCCTGTAAAAAAAATGTGCAGAACTGTCATACGACAATTCTGCACACTTTCTAAAATCATTTTATCTCAGCTGTAGATTAAGCATTCATCTGCTTTGCAACTTCTGCCGCAAAGTCTTCCTGCTTCTTCTCGATACCCTCACCGGTCTCGAAACGAACAAATCCCTTAACAGTGATCTTTGCGTTGTTAGCCTTAGCTACGGAATCAACATAAGCCTTTACGCTCTGCTTTCCGTCTTCAGCCTTAACGTATACCTGATCCATCAGGCAGATCTCTTTCATCTCTTTGTTTACACGACCGTTGATCATGCCCTGGATAACCTTCTCCGGCTTCTGGGACTCCTTCGGATCGTTCATGATCTGAGCAAGAAGGATCTCCTTCTCATGAGCGATGTACTCAGCGCTTACTTCGCTCTGGTTGGTGTACTGCGGCTTCAGAGCTGCGATCTGCATAGCGATGTTCTTAGCCATCTCTTTGATGTCATCGTTTACAACATCGGTTACAACGTCAACCAGAACACCGATCTTACCGCCCATATGAGTATAAGAAGCAACGAAACCGTCGTTCTCCTGTACCTTCTGGAATCTGCGGATGTTCATGTTCTCGCCGATGATAGCGATCTTGCCTGCAAGTGCCTCAGCAACAGTCTTGCTGGTATCCGGCAGCCACTGCTCTGCAAGGAAAGCCTCCAGATCAGTCTTGTCAGTTGCCATAGCCTGTGCTGTAACCTCTGCAACATATGCCTGGAAAGTCTCGTTCTTAGCAACGAAGTCGGTCTCAGCGTTAACCTCTACAGCAACACCAGTCTTGCCATCCTCAGAAACGAGAACCTTGCACAGACCCTCTGCTGCGATTCTGCTTGCCTTCTTCTGAGCAGTTGCAAGACCTTTCTCTCTCAGGAACTCAACTGCCTTGTCCATATCGCCCTCAGTAGCTGTAAGAGCCTTCTTACAGTCCATCATGCCGGCGCCGGTCATCTCTCTTAACTCTTTTACCATTCCTGCTGTGATAGCCATTGATTACTCCTCCGTCTCTGCAGCCTGTGCTGCCTCTTCAAACTCCTCTACGGTAAACTCCTGCTCTGCGCCCTGGTTTGCCTCGATAACAGCGTCTGCCATCTTGGAAACGATCAGTTTTACGGCTCTGATAGCATCATCGTTACCCGGGATTACATAATCCAGCTCTTCCGGATCACAGTTGGTATCGCAGATACCGATCAGCGGAATACCCAGAGTATGAGCTTCCTGTACGCAGATTCTCTCCTTCTTCGGGTCTACTACGAAGATAGCATCCGGGATCTTCTTCATATCCTTGATACCGCCAAGGTTCTTCTGAAGCTTATCCTGCTCCTTCTTCAGAGCGATAACTTCCTTCTTCGGAAGTACATCGAAGGTACCATCAGCTTCCATGGTCTCGATCTGCTTTAAGCGAGCGATTCTGCTCTGGATGGTCTTGAAGTTGGTGAGCATACCACCAAGCCATCTCTCATTTACATAGTACATGCCGCATCTCTCAGCCTCAGTCTTCACTGCATCCTGAGCCTGCTTCTTCGTACCAACGAAAAGGATGTTTCCGCCGTTAGCTACGATATCACCTACTGCATTGTAAGCGTCATCTACCATGCCTACAGACTTCTGAAGGTCGATGATGTAGATACCGTTACGCTCAGTATAGATGTACGGAGCCATCTTAGGATTCCATCTTCTGGTCTGATGTCCGAAGTGAACACCTGCTTCGAGTAACTGCTTCATTGAAATAACACTCATTTTCTTGTCTCCTTTTGGTTTTTGCTTCCGTGTGTCACTCCTCTTTTGGAAACCGTTTTCGGCACCCTCCAAAAAATATGCACACGTGTTTTTTCATGACCGATTTAGTCTATCATAAAGTTCACACGTGTGCAAGATATTTTTCTCAATATGCGCTTATCTTATGCTTTTTTTCTGTTTTGCTACTCATGTCTGAGTGCATCGATCGGATTCAGATTTGCTGCCTTGACCGACGGGAAGAAACCGAAGGCCACTCCGATGATCGTGGAAAACAGTACCGCAATGATCGTTGCCGGAATATTGATACCTACCGGCACCTGTGCGATTCTGGAGATCGCCTGTGCCATGATGATTCCGGTGATAACACCGATGATACCGCCAAGACTGGTCAGCACCGCCGCCTCTGTCAGAAACTGTGTCAGGATCGCACGTTTTCTCGCTCCGATCGCCTTCTTCAGACCGATCTCACTGGTTCGCTCCGTCACAGATACCAGCATGATGTTCATTACACCGATACCTCCGACCAGAAGCGAAATACTCGCGATCCAGATCAGCTGCTGATTCGTGGATTCGTTGATCTTCTGCTGCTGCTCCACCGTGTCAAGCGTACTCTTGGCACGATATTTCAGATCTGAATTTGTTGTGCTGAGTCTGGCATTGAGCAGATCCGCACATGGTTTTCCTACCGTCGACATGTATTCAACGGAATCTGCCTTCACGGCCACATTCTGCGGCTCGTCATACTGGTAGACGATGCTCCACGAAGCTGACGGCAGAAATACGATTCCGGTGGACGTATTGTCACCGATATACAGCTCGTAATCCGAAACACTGTTGATCGTCGGTTCAAACTGCGAAGACAGCTGTGCAACGCCGACTACGATAAACGGTTCTCCGCCGATCTCGATCGTCTTTCCTACAGCGCTCTCCTCCTGAAACAGAGAGCTTGCAGCCGTCTGATCAAGGATGGCTACCTTGCGGAAGTTTGTATAGTCCGACTCCAGGAATCCGCGGCCTGTGCGCATCACGTAGCCGTATACATTGAAATAATGTGTATCGATACCGAGCACCTGAGCTCCCGTCAGACTGGTCTTCAGATGGTAGATGTTGTCCGCATAGGAGCGGGAGGTGTAGAGCGTTGCATCCACAACGCCTTCCACGCCGATCAGCTGTTCTCTGGTGGCCTCATCGATCACCGGCACTCCTGCCGGCACTCCCTCATAGTCAAAGCTGTAATCATAATCTGAACTCTGTCCGAGTACGATCCCTACTGCATTGGTTCCAGAACCGATCACGTTCTGCATCAGCTGTTCATTTGTTCCCTGGATTGTGGAAACGATCGCAATGATCGAGGCGATACCGATAATAATGCCGAGCATGGTCAGAAAAGAACGCATCTTATGCGACCAGATGCCCTGAAAGGAAAGTCTTATATTTTCCAGCACTGTACGTTACCTCCTAGTAATAAAAATCTCCGTCCTCAGACACCTTGGTATCGGCGCCATTCTTGACATTTTTTCCGTACGGGAATGCAATATTGTCCGTAGCACGAACACCTTCCCTGATCTCCACATAACCATAGGAGGTAGCACCGGTACGAACATACTGCCGGTACAGTTTTCCGTTCTCATCTGCGAGATAGACATAGCTCTGTCCGTTTTCTGTACGGATATATGCCTTCGGAAGATATACATTTTTGCTTCCGCTCTGCTTTTTCTGGAAAGTGACAGTGACAACGTCATCCTCAGAGACGCTGCTCTCTTCCTCGATCACCGCAGTCACCGGATAGGATGATGAATTTTTATTTGTACTGCCGCCCCAGTAATTATCAAGGTTATTGCTGCTCGGGAAATAGCTGACACTGGTCACCTTTGCAGTAAAACGCACTCCGCTGTCATAGGCAGAGGCACAGCTGATCTCCATGCCGTTGTAGACCTGATCAAGATCCAGCTCTCCAACGGAACATTTCAGATACATGCCGCTCGTGCTGGAGATCACCATGTAGGCATCACTGTCGTCACTTGTTCCGATGGATTTTACATATCCGTTTACGATACTGAGAACGGTACTTTCCTCCATCTGGCGGTTGTATTTCCTCAGCTTCAGTTCTGCCTCTTTGATATCCACCTTCAGCTCACGGATCTCCCGTTCCTTGGCTTTGATCGCAGCAGCAAGTTCTTCTGCGGTATAACCGTCACCATTGTCATCCCAGCCCGGATCGTCCGGATTATCCGGGTTGTCCGGATTGTCCGGATCATCCGGATTTTCATTCGGCGGATCCGGAACATTTTCCTCATAGCGCACGATTCCGGTGTCACTTGAGAAGATCCAGTAAGTACCCGGACCATATCCGTGATCCATTCGGATCGTTCCATCCAGAGAAACACTTCGGATAAAGGCACCTGTGATCGTATCAGACTCTCTGATCTCCAGACGGACATGATATCCGTCAGAAATTCGCTGCGTTCCTTCTTCGTTAAAGCCAAGTACCCAGTTGACAAAACCGCTTCGAATGATGACGCCGTCAGTCACAAAGAAGATATACGGATCTTCTGCAGTTCCGCTGCCCTTGTAATACTTGCCGTCATATCCTGAGAAGAAATCCAGCTGTGCCAGTGCCTCCAGTCTGCTCAGCGGGGAATCCTGCGGCTCCAGATAGTTCATCTTGATCGTCAGGACATTTTCCTCCCAGCTGATGGTCGGAATATAATTCTGCTCAACAACTGCGACTGTATAAGCATCCTTTCCGTATTCTGCCTCCCAGGCAATGCCGATCTTTTTCCAGGTCTCTGTGGAAGTGTCCGGCTCTTCCTCGATCGTTCCCTGCGGTGAAACTCCGATATCAGTTTCCTGCTCAGGAACCACTTCACTGCTCACTGTCTCAGAGGTTATTTCTGTCTCTCCCTCAGAGAAACTTGCAGAACCTGTGTCTGTACCTGCGCGGTCCGCAGTCATATAGATCGTATACGGCGCCTTGTCCGGCTCAGACTTCTGATAGAAATAGATATTCGCGCTCTTCGGACGCTTCAGGAAATCATTTGTGCCATGATTCCATTCAATAACGATATCGATCGCATCCGTTGCAGGTGCATCTGCCGGATTTTCCGTCGGAGCCTCTGTCTCTTCTGTCTCAGACACTTCCGGTGCTTCTGTATCCTCGGTTTCAAATGTCTGCGGATCCTCTGACTGTGGTTCGTCTCCCACTTCAGACTCCGAATTTGAAACCACCGGTTCTTCATTACCTGCCTCTGCATTCTGTCCCTGCACGTCTTCGCTTCCGGAAGGATTTTCTTCACCGGAAACTGCCGGCGTTTCTCCGGCTCCGGTCACTTCCGATGCCGCTTCTGAGCCGGCTTCTGCTGTCGCTTCCGGGGTCGGCTCTGCTGTTACTGCCGATGGGTCCTGCGGATTTTCATTTTCCTGAATAATTTCCTGTGAATCTGCCTGATCCCCTGCGCTCTGAACCTGCACATCCTCCGTCAGTTCGGATTCCCCAATCAGGATCTCCGACTCCGATGCTGCTGTCTCAGATTCTGACGCTGCCGTCTCGGATTCAGAAACAGCCGTCTCAGACTCTGTTTCCGGCTCCTCCGACTGTTTTTTCAGTTTGATCGTAATGTCATCCTCTCGCTGCTCTGAGGTATGGATCGATACTTCCTCAGAGGTCAGCTCTTCACTCTTCAGCGCCGTCTCCAGAGTTATTTTTGTCAACAGTCCCTGCTGCTGAGCCTCGCTCAGTCCGTCGTGGAAGGCCATCGTAAGTGTGACCACACCATCTTCGGCAGTGCTGTGCTCGTTCTGTGTCAGTGTAAATCCACCGATTTCCTTCTTTTCCTCATCTGTTTCATCGTCTGTTTCATAGACGATCGTACCGCTCAGACTTTCCTCCAGCGTAATGCCGTGAATCGTCAGTGCATAGGTATTCCGCTGTACAAACTGTTCTTCTGCATTCTCTTTAAAATGCAGTTTCAGATATACCCGACTGCCGATCTGAGCAGTCTTCGGCTCCTCGCCTTCCTGCTCTCTGCTGTCTGCAAGAAGATGCCTCTCCTCATTTTCCGTTTTCTCTGCCAGTGTCATTCCGGCAAGCAGACCGGTCAGGCTCTGATTGTGCAGCGGTGCTGCCTCCTCACCTTCCTTTACCTCAGATGAAGCTTCTTTCACCTGGTTCGGATCTGCGATCACAGCCGTGGCATCGTCTGACGGAGTCTGTTCTCCGGTATTCGGATCTGTCATGGTGCCTGGGGTTTCTTCGTTCAGAATCAGTTCCTCTTCCTCTGACTCCTGCTGTTCCGTCACTGTTTCCGCGCTGAACTGTTCCTCCTCAGCAGTGATCACTTCCTCGGATGCAGGTGCTTCAGTGTCATCCTCTGCTTCTGTTTCCTCAAGGAAAAACTCTTCCTCCTGACCGCTCATGACAACTTTTCTCTCAACTGCCTGCATGGCGAGATCGTCATCACTGTCGTCAGCATCGTTGTCATCACTGTCGTCACTATCGTCCGCATCATCATCTGAATCAATGTCGATCGGATCACTTCCGGTGCCTGTATTTGTACTTCCGCCTGATTTTACGACCGGTGTCGTGTTTTTCAGCTTGACCAGATCTGCCTCTGCAGACTCCAGTTCAAGTTTCAGACTCTGCACATTCAGATCCTGAAGCTCCTGATCCAGCTGCAGCAGAGTCGTATCGTATTTTAACAGCTTGTCTCCAACCTTGACCTCACTGCCGACATCGACAAATACTTCCTCTATGACCTGATCATCCGAAGGGCTGATCTCCTGGTTCATATCTGAGGTTACTGTGCCGTAACTGTCGCCCTGGTCCGAATCCCAGTCAACCCATTCCGATCTGTCCACCTGAGATACTGCTATCACATCTACCGCAGTGCTGTTACGCTTCAGCAGATAACGCACTCCGTAAACAGAACCGCCGCCCACTGCTGCCAGCACGATCACCAGCACCAGCAGTTTTTTCCATCTGCCTTTCTTTTTCATTATATTAACTCCTCCTGACGTTTCACTTCCGAAAGTTCACCGTCAAAAATATAAACCGTCCGCTTTGCATGCCTTGCAACCGAGGAATCATGTGTGATCATAATGACAGTCACACCCTCACGGTTCAGCTTTTCAAACAGCTCCAGCACCTGAATACTGGACTTGGAATCCAGCGCTCCTGTCGGCTCATCTGCCAGCAGGATCTTCGGATTGTTCACCATAGCTCTTGCGATCGCAACTCTCTGCTTCTGTCCTCCGGAGAGCTGCGTCGGGAGAAAGTCCATACGCTCTGCCAGCCCTACACGCTCCAGTGCAACTGCTGCCCTTGCTCTGCGCTCACGCTTTGAGACTCCCGCGTAGATCAGCGGCAGTGCAACATTGTCCAGAGCAGTCTGCTTCGGAAGCAGCTGGAATGTCTGAAATACAAAGCCGATATTGTTCAGACGCTCATCGGCGATCTCATTTTCTGAAAGACCGATGACATTTTTACCGTTCAGCAGAAAGCTTCCGCTTGTCGGTTCATCCAGGCATCCGATAATATTCATCAGTGTAGACTTTCCGGATCCGGACGGTCCCATGATCGCTACATACTCCCCCTCTTCGACATGAAGAGTTACATCCTTGAGCGCCGGGACCACCAGCTTTCCGGTGATATAATCCTTACAGATATCATTTAACTCCAAAATCATGTTCACACATCCCTGCTTTTATTCTGCATCTTCGTCAGCTCCGCCGATCACCTGTATGTCTGCAACAGCGGCTTCCGCTGCAGCTGCCTCAGCTGCGGCTGCTGCTTCGTTTGCATCATTGTCCTCAATGACATAGTCTGAGGAATCATCGTCATCATAGCTGTAGGTCTCAAATTCATCATCGGACGAATCATCTATAATCACGTTATCGCTGTAACTGTCCTCGTCACTGTAATCATCGCCGAAGTCATCACTGGAATACTCATATTCACTGTAATCTGAGTCATCACCGCTATAGACTACCTGATCTATGTTTCTGGTCACGGCGATTCCCTCAGTGTAATCCTCCTCCGGATAAGCAATATAATCCTCCGCTGTCAGACCATCCAGCACCTGATATTTGAAATTGTCCTGATCATACTCTCCGAGTGTCAGCTGACGTTTTTCCAGACGGTCGTTGCTTCCCGCTGCCCAGACATACGGAGTAACTTCCCCACTGTCATCTGTGATGAAGTAGTAATCATCCAGCCACATGCCTTCTTTTACTTCGCCCTGTCCCTGATTTTCTTCGATATACACATGCTGTCCAAGCATCAGTCCATCGGAAGATTCCAGCTGCACATAAAACGGGTAGGAGCTGGAACTGGACATGGAACTGTCACTGCTTCCGTAGTCAGAACTGGAGCTGCTCGTCGCATTTTCTCTGTCGATCGATGCCACGGTGCCGGTCCAGGTGAGATTTTCATCTACCCTTGAACGGATCACTGCCGTCATGCCTTCGTAGATCTGCTGAACATTCTGCTCATTGATCATTCCCTTTACACGATACTCTCCGGTCTGCATGATCGTAATATAGGCATTTGAATTGTCCGAGGTATCCGTATCATTGCCGGTCGAACTTTTGATGCTCTTTACGATACCGTCGATCGGGCTGGTCACTACAGAATTTGTGATCTTTTTCTGCAGACTCTCCATCTCAGCCTGTTTGCTCTTATTTTCATACTCATAGCGCTTGATGGAGTTTTCGATCGTCATGATCTGCGTCGTATAGGAAAGCTGCTCCTTCTCAGATGCCTTGCTCTTTTCGTTCTCAAGCGTCTGCTTCTGAGCCTTCGAGGATTCGATCGAGATCTCATTATTTTCAATATCGATCTCCAGCTGTGTGATGCTGTCCTGAGCCTCATCCGTATCATAGCTGAACAGTCTGGTTCCTGCGGTGACTTCCTGTCCGACGCTCACGAAGGTATCCTTCACCTTCATACCGCTGTCCGCTTCGATCCCCTGTGTCTTCTGCGCTTCGACCACTCCGGCAAAACGCGGGATCAGACCATTGTTTGCCGTGACACCTGTAATATTGCCGACAGAGTCCACAAAAACGACCTGCTCATTCTTTCCGACCTTGCCGCCGCTTCGCATGCGGTAATAAAATACACCGCCGCCGGCCAGCACAGCTGCCAGAATCAGAGCTATCGCTACCTTTCTTTTCTTCATTTATATACCACCTTTTTCTGTTTGCAGTTTACTCCAATCATCATATTAGCATAATGATTTTACAAATGCACGACAAACTTTCCTTTTCACATTATTTTCACAAACCGCCTCAAATTTGACAATTTAGGCATTTTCATATAAAATAGAGAAAATTATGCAGAATTTACGCAAAATTGATGAGATACGGAAGGAGAAAATGGTATGAAACGACGAATCAGTCTGACTCTGCCACTGTTCTTTTTCCTGTTTTCACTTTCCGGCTGCGGTTATGCCGGTCCTGAGAAAGCAGTGAGAGAGGAATTGAATCTGATACGGGGGATGAATACGGACACAATCACATCCTTTCTTACCCATGAGGAAGGCTCGCTTTTCCACGAGGATATTCAGGAGAATGTGGCTGACATTGCAGAGGCGATCAAGCTGTTTTACAAGGATTTTAAGTTTAAGATCCTCTCCTCCTCCCTTTCAGAGGACGGCAGCACGTCCACGGTTCATGTGCAGATCACAAATCTGGATGCGGAGCAGCTGGCCAAGGATCTGTGCCGGGGTATGATCGAGTCCTCGCTCACCTCTTCCTCTGAGACAGATGTCAGTCTTGCCGCCTGCCTTTCCATGATGCAGCAATATCTGACAGAACACAGCTATGACCGAAAGACGACGGAGATCGACATTCAGCTCACGAAAAAGGATGAGGAATGGTACCTTGTTGAGGATGCTGCCCTTGCGGACGGTCTGACCGGCGGTCTGGTCGCTTTTCTCAATGACAGATACCTGCTGTCCCCGAAGGAGGCACTGGATATCACCCTCTCGCATTTTTCTGATTTTACCGCCGTACAGTGGAAATCCTACCTGAATGTCAATGATATCTTTCAGGTGAACAGCGATCTGTCCGAAAAGCTCGACGGACTGCTGCTCGAGCAGATCTCCTCACTCTTTTCCTATCAGATCGGAGAGAGCCGTATCGACGGCGATACTGCAGAGGTCACGCTCTACCTGACCAGTCTCGATCTCGAGCCTATCATGCAGACCTACCGTGCATCTCTGCTTGATTATGCAAAAACTACAGAGTCCATCCGTGCATCTGAGGATGAACTGACACAGAAAACCGGCGAGATCCTGATGGAAGCTCTGAACACAAAAAAGCAGAGCACCGTACATACCATTCAGGTTCCGCTGTACAACAACGGCCACTTCTGGGTCGCTGTTCTGAATGACAGTTTTACAGATGCTCTGCTTGGAGGAATCTCAGGTGCGGTCGAGGCGCTGGATTAATCCAGCTGCTCCTCCACCTCAATTCCGAGTTCCTTAAGCTGTTTTTCTTCTACACGTTCAGGCGCATTGGTCATCAGATCCGATGCGTCTTTTACTTTCGGGAATGCAATGACATCGCGGATGCTGTCCATCTTTGCCATCAGCATGACCAGACGGTCCAGACCATAGGCAAGTCCTGCGTGAGGCGGTACTCCGTACTTGAACGCATCCAGAAGGAAGCCGAACTGCTCGTATGCACGCTCCTTGGTGAATCCAAGTGCCTCAAACATCTTTTCCTGAATATCATTCTGGTGGATTCTGACACTTCCTCCGCCGATCTCATTACCATTTAATACAATATCATATGCTTTCGCGCGCACTCTGCCCGGATCAGAATCGATATACTCAAGATCCTCCTCCATCGGCATAGTGAACGGATGATGCATTGCGGTGAATCTGTTCTCTTCCTCAGACCACTCAAGCAGCGGGAACTCTGTGATCCACACGAAGCGGTACTCGTTCTTGTCGAGCAGTCCCATCTGCTCAGCCAGCTCCAGACGGAGTGCACCGAGCACATCCCATACCAGCTTTGTCTTATCTGCAGCGAAGAGCAGAAGGTCTCCGTTCTCACCCTGCATTGCAGAGATCAGTGCCTGCATCTCCTCCTCTGTCATAAACTTTGCGAAGGAAGACTTCACCGTACCGTCCTGACCGATCGCAATGTATGCCAGTCCCTTTGCACCGTAGCCCTTTGCAAACTCGACCAGCTTGTCGATCTTCTTACGCGGCATGCTTTCCTGACCCTTGGCGTTGATACCGCGCACGCTTCCGCCTGCCTCCAGGGCATTCTTGAATACCACGAACTCAGAGTCCTTCACGACCTCTGATACATCAGTCAGCTCCATACCGAAACGAAGATCCGGCTTGTCAGAACCGAAACGGTTCATTGCCTCTTTCCAGGTCATTCTCTGGATTGGAAGAGCAACCTCCACTCCGAGAACCTCCTTGAACAGGTAAGCCAGCAGACGCTCATTGACATCGATGACATCATCCACATCCACGAAGGAAAGCTCCATATCGATCTGTGTGAACTCCGGCTGTCTGTCTGCACGAAGATCCTCATCACGATAGCAGCGGGCGATCTGGATATAACGGTCATATCCGGAGCACATCAGAAGCTGCTTGAACAGCTGCGGGCTCTGCGGCAGTGCATAGAAGCTGCCCGGATGCACACGGCTCGGAACAAGGTAGTCTCTTGCACCCTCCGGAGTACTCTTGCAGAGTGTCGGTGTTTCGATCTCCAGAAAGCCCTCATTTGCCATAAACTGACGGACCAGAGTGGTTACCTGAGAACGCATCATCAGGTTTCTCTGAAGGTCCGGACGGCGCAGATCCAGATAACGATATTTCAGTCTGAGCTCTTCTCTGGTCTTTGCATTCTCCTCGATCGGGAACGGCGGTGTCTCTGCCTCTGCGAGAATGCGCAGGGAATCCACTCTGACTTCCAGCTCACCGGTTTTCAGATTCTCATTGACTGCACCGGAACGCTTCTCCACGATACCTGTTACTGCGATAACGAATTCGCTGCGCAGGTGTCCTGCACGCTCGAATCCGTTCTCATCGATGCTGCCGTTCTCAAAGATCAGCTGCATGATACCGGAACGGTCTCTCAGATCGACGAAGACGATTCCGCCTTTATTTCTGGTTTTCTGTACCCAGCCCATCAGAGTGACCTTGCTGCCGATCATCTCCTTGGTAACTTCAGCACATCTGTGGGACCTGTGCAGTCCCTTCATTGACTCTGCCATTTTTCTTTCCTCCTACCTTGCGAAGAATTCCACGATCTCTGTGTATCCTTCATTTGCCAGCTGTTCCTTCTGGAACTTTTTATTTTTCTTCATCATATTGATGCTGACGCTCTCACCTGCACCTCTGCGGCGCTCTGCCTCTGCAAATACCTCCAGCATTTTCTCTGTCGGCATACCCTTTTCCATCAGAAGCGCGGTTTTGTTTGCCTTGCCCGGTACCTGATAATCCTTCTCAAGAAGAAGCATTACGATACGCTCGAATCCGATGGAGAATCCGCAGGCCGGAGTCTGGTTTCCGGTAAATCTGCCGATCATCTCATCGTAACGTCCGCCGCCTCCTACGCTGCCTGCAAATCCGTCGATGCTGATCTCGAAGATCGGTCCTGTGTAATAGGACATACCGCGCACCAGTGTCGGGTCAAATACCAGACGGAAGTTTGCGGATTTTACCTGCTCCACACTGCGGATGATGGTCTCCAGATCCTCTGCGATCTTCGCATCCAGGAATCCTTCCAGCGTATTTTTCAGATAGCGTACTCCCTCAAGATCATCGGTCACATTGGAGAACAGCTGCAGATACTTCTCAATAGACTCCTCAGCGAAGCCTTCCTCCAGAAGCTCTGCCTTGACACCCTCTGCCTGGATCTTGTCCATCTTGTCCAGAATGATAAATACAGTATCAAAGCTTTCCGGTGCAAATCCACTGTAGGCTGCCATAGCCTTCAGGATGCGGCGGTCATTGATACGGATCGTAAAATTCTCAAAATCCAGTTTTCCGACCAGCGTTGAGGTCGCAAGGATCAGCTCGATCTCAGCAAGGATCGTCGGCTCACCCAGGATATCGATATCGCACTGCATGAACTGACGGTATCTTCCGCGCTGCGGACGGTCTGCTCTCCATACATTGCCCATCTGAAGTGCCTTGAACGGTGACGGAAGATCGTTTGCGTTGTTGGAATAATATCTGGAAAGCGGCACGGTCAGGTCGTAGCGCAGACCGCCGTCTACCAGATCGATCTCACTTTTTGCACTCTCCAGCTTCAGCTTTTCTCCTCTTTTCAGGATCTTGAAGATCAGCTTCTCGTTTTCTCCGCCCTGCTTGCTGGAAAGATTTTCAATATGCTCCACACACGGAGTCTCGATCGAGGAAAATCCGAATTTTCCGTAGGTCTCCTTGATCAGTCCGATGACATAGTCTCTTATCTCCATCTCTCTCGGTGAGATGTCCTTCATGCCGGTTACCGGCTTTTTCTTTAAACTCATTTACTGTCCCCTTTCTCTGCCTTTCTCAGATTCTGACGGATCTGACGTTCCATCAGCTGTGAGATATCTTCCGTATTCACCACATTTAAAAATTTCAGAAAGATCTTCATATCAAAATTCTTCACTTCCGCGATCATCAGCTCGATCGCTGTAGCGACATCGAATGCCTTTCGATACGGTCGATCCATAGTCAGCGCCGCAAACACATCACAGATACGGAGAATGCGCGCACCGAGCGGGATCTCCTCTCCGGCCTTATTGGACGGATAACCGCTGCCGTCGTAGTTCTCATGATGATTCAGCACCCAGTTCTGGATCTCTTCCGGATAGCCCTGCTCCCGAAGGATCATATAGCCCAGCCCCGCATGTGTTCTGACATAGCGCATCTCTTCTACACGAAGGCGGTCATTGACGGAATCCGGTCCGATCTCCTTTGCCATTTCCAGCTTTCCGATATCGTGCACCAGTCCGGCGACTCCGAGCTGATAGCAGATCTCCTCAGAAAGTTCCAGCTCTCTGCCGAGACGGACGGCCAGGTTGCTGACACAGATCCCATGGGCAAGTTCCTTTGCCAGATCGATCTCTATGATATGATATTTCTCTAACGGTCTCTTATCTTCCATCACTATCCTGTTCCATAAGCCTTTTCTTGCGCTCGATCATTTCGTCGATTCGGTCGATATAGTTTCGGATGTCTTTTACATTCTCGCTTCTGGTGATCAGTTCTCCTCTGACACGCTTGGTCACCGCACCGGCTCCCAGCGCAAGAATGCTCTGTTTTTCTTCCATGATCAGGATATTGTAGATACCTGCAGCATTCTCTTTCGCATAGCCGACATTCTCGAAGTTGCCTGCCATGTTTTTCTGTCGGTACAGATAATACGGATACTGTCCGGCATCGCGCGCCATCTGTTCCGCCATATCCATGATCTCCTGATTGTTCGTGAAGGTCATTTCCTGATACTGATCTTTAAAGATCGTCAGACGTGCCGCCCTCTTTAATGCGAGGGAATGCACGGTAATGCTGTCCGGATCCAGTGCCGTCACTTCCTGGAGCGTCTTCTTCACATCTTCATAATCCTCTCCCGGAAGTCCGACGATCAGATCCATGTTGATATTGTCGAAGCCCATCTCTCTGGCCAATCTGAATGCCCACTTTGTCTGCTCCACCGTATGGTGACGGCCGATGATCTTAAGTGTCTCATCCTTCATGGTCTGCGGATTGATGGAAATACGGCTGATGCCATGCTCACGCAGCACCTTCAGCTTTTCCGCAGTGATACTGTCAGGACGTCCTGCTTCTACCGTGAACTCCAGCAGGTGACTGAAGTCGAAATTATCCTCCAGTGCACAGAGCAGACGGTGCAGCTGATCCGGCTCAAGCGTGGTCGGCGTTCCTCCGCCGATATAGACGGTCTGCAGCTTCTCACCCGCATAGATATGTGCTGACTCCTCAATTTCATGGATCAGAGCCTGCAGGTAAGCCTCCACCTCTTTCTTCCATACTCCGATCGGACTGGAGCTGAATGAGCAGTACAGACAGATACTCGGACAGAACGGAATGCCGACATAGAGGCTGTAGCCTTTCTCATAGTCGATCTCTTTCAGGATCTGACGCTCCCTCTGAGCGATGGACAGTGCCAGTCCGGTCTTTTTTTCTGTCGTATAGTAGGTTTTCTGCATATGCTCCGCGATCTGCTCCGGCTCCCAGCCTTCCTCAAGAAGAGCCATCGGGATCTTTACCGGACGGATACCGGTCAGATTTCCCCACGGAAGATCTGCTCCGGTCTCTTCACGCAGCATCTCATACAGCAGACTTTTCAGTGCATTCTTGCGCTCTTTGCGGTCCGCCTGTGCAGACAGCTCTCTGCTGCTTCTGTCGGTCTCAGAACCATCCTCACCAGACAGGACGAGCTCTATGCGGTCCTCCGCATAGGTCACCTGCAGAGTATGCTCCGGACGCTCTGTGCCGTCTTCCTTTTCCTCACCGGAAACAGACACAGCAACATCCATTCCCGGATAAAAGGCACGTATCAGGGAATGGATATCATATTCAAAATCTCTCTCATTTAATTTTACTTCAAACATTGCTCTACCTAAATAAACGGATTGTATCTCTTCTCATGTGCAGCACTCGTCTCCACATCGTGTCCCGGGAAGATCCTGGTCTCCTCCGGAAGAACTGCCAGCATCCGACGCACAGACTCCACCAGAGTTCTCGTACTGCCGGTCGGAAAATCCGTGCGGCCGACGTTCTCGCAGAAGATCGTGTCCCCTGAAAACAGACAGGCATCCTCCGGGAAGTAATAGCAGGCACCGCCTCTGGTATGTCCCGGGGTAAAGTAAGCGATCATGCGCATTCCCGCGATCTCAAGCTCCTGCTCATCCTTCAGCAGAATATCCGGCTTTACCGTGACCGGACGGTGCCAGGCTGCGGAAAGATTCAGATTTGCATCCTCGAGCACTGCCCGCTCTGCCTCCATCGCATAGATCGGAATCTGATAGCGCTGTTTCAGCTCTGTCGCTGCCCCGATATGATCATAGTGTCCATGGGTCAGAAGGATGGCCTTCGGCATCACCTTCCGCTCTGCGATCCAGTCCTCGATCAGATCTGCACGGTCCGCAGGATCAATGATAAAAGCCTCTTTTGTCTCAGCATTTTCACCCAGGTAGACATTTGTGGAAACAGGTCCCAGAACCTTTGATGTAAACTGTAATTTTCCCATATTTTTTCCTCATTTCAGCGAAAAAACTTTCCGATGCCTTCTCAGCCGGTCGTGCGCTCTATGTCGATCACGCTCTCGATCTGGCGCAGCTTTCCGATCAGAGAATCCAGCTCTGAACGGTTCTCGACCTCAAAGGACATCGAGATCGTTGCCGTTCCCTGCTTGCTCGTGCGGGAATTGACACTTAAAACATCGATCTGACGCTCTGTAAAGGTCTTTGTGATATCCACAAGCAGACCGGTACGGTTATTACCGAAGATCTTGATCTCTGCAAGGAAGCGTCCGGAAACCTCTGTCACACATGCCTGCCATTCCGCATCGATCAGACGCACACGATCCTCACCCGGAAGGTGGATCATGTTGACGCAGTCTGTTCTGTGGACGGTCACGCCTCTTCCTCTCGTCACAAAGCCGACGATCTCATCTCCCGGTACCGGGCTGCAGCATTTTGCAAAACGCACTGCGATATCATCGATTCCCTTTACAACGATGCCGCTCTTGTTCTTGATTCTCTGATTTCGCTCCTTCAGAGCATTCTGTGCATTGGAGCTGTTCTCAATATTCTCCAGCACCTGTTCATCTGTGAGGGTCTTCTGGTTCTCCTTGCGGTATTCCTCCAGCAGGCGGTTGACCACCTGTCCCTCCTTCAATCCGCCGTGTCCAATTGCGGCGAGCACGGACTCCCAGTCGCGGAAGCCGTATTTTCTCATAATGATCTGCAGATACTCCGGCTTGGTAATATCGCTCTGTACGATGCCCTTAGCCTTACAGTAAGCTGTGATCAGCTCTCTGCCTCGTACGATATTATCTTCCTTCAGTTCCTGCTTGAACCACTGATTGATCTTATTCTTTGCCTGTGTACTCTTGACGATTTTCAGCCAGTCTCGGCTCGGTCCTCTCGAATTCTGTGAGGTGATGATCTCGATTCGGTCACCGTTCTGAATCACATAATCGATGTTGACCAGCTTGCCGTTGACACGGGCACCGACCATCTTGTTGCCGACCGCACTGTGTACGCTGTAGGCAAAATCGATCGGATTGGAACCTGCCGGCAGATTTTTCACATCTCCCGCAGGGGTAAAACAATATACATTCTCGGCAAACAGATCCAGATCACTCTTCAGGAGGTTCATGAACTCCCTGTTATCCGACATGTCTCTCTGCCATTCCAGGATCTGACGCAGCCAGGTCATCTTTGCCTCTTCCTGGTTTGCGCCGCCCTTTACGCCGTTCGACTGCTCCTTGTACTTCCAGTGGGCAGCGATACCGTACTCTGCAGTACGATGCATTTCAAACGTACGGATCTGGATCTCAAACGGGGTACCGTTCGGTCCGATCAGCGTCGTATGCAGCGACTGATACATGTTCGGCTTCGGCATTGCGATATAATCTTTGAAACGTCCCGGAATCGGCGTATACATCTCATGGATCACGCCGAGTGACGCATAGCAGTCCTTTACAGACTCCACGATAATACGAACTGCAAACAGATCATAGATCTGATCCAGGGTCTTATCCTGATTCACCATCTTCTTATATATACTGAAGAAGTGTTTGATTCGTCCGTCGACCTGTGCAACGATGCCAGCCTCCACAATATGGCTCTTTACCTCATCAACGATCCCCTGCACGAAGCGCTCTCGCTCCACCTTGCGCAGTGCGATCTTATCTACCAGATCATAGTAGACATCCGGCTGCAGATATTTCAGAGACAGATCATCCAGCTCCACCTTGATCTTGGAAATACCGAGTCTGGCCGCGATCGGCGCATAGATATCCATCGTCTCGCGGGCCTTCTCCTTCTGCTTCTCCGGCTTCATGTACTTCAGCGTACGCATATTGTGCAGACGGTCCGCGAGCTTGATCATGATGACGCGGATATCCTTCGCCATGGCAAGGAACATCTTTCGCAGATTCTCTGCCTGCACTTCCACCTTGTCCGCAGAATAATTCAACTGACCCAGTTTTGTCACACCGTCCACCAGAAGCTCGACCTCTGCTCCGAATTCCTCGGTGATCTGCTCCGGTGTCATGATGGTGTCCTCCACCACGTCATGCAGAAGTCCGGCCACGATGGTCTCCTTATCCATCTCCAGATCAGCAAGGATAATGCCTACGCAGAGCGGATGGATGATGTACGGTTCGCCGGACTTGCGCTTCTGGTCCTTATGTGCATCGTAGGCAATATGATACGCCTTCTCGATCATGGAAAGATCCGCTGAAGGATGGTATCTGCGCACGCTCGCCATCAGTTCTTCATAAAGCTTCTGCGGGTCTGTAAAGTCGTCCATGCTCTTCACACGGGCTTCCACTCTCTTGATCTCCGCAAGTCTGTCCTTCTTTTCAGTTTTTTCTTTCGTTAATGCATTCTTCGTCTCGCTCATATTACCCCTGTCCGCAAGTGTTCTGCCTGAGTCTTCGAAAGGTCTGCTTACTTTCCTTCGTAGCAGATGACAGACTCTACGTCATAATCTGCAAGCTTCTCTCTGCCCTTTAATCCGGCAAGCTCGATCAGGAATACATTCTTGGCAACCACACCGCCCAGCTGCTTTACCAGCTTGTTGCATGCCTCTACGGTACCGCCTGTTGCAAGAAGGTCATCGATGATCACGACTCTCTGTCCCGGACGGATCGCATCCTTGTGCATCTCGATCTCTGCGGAGCCGTATTCCAGATCATATTTTTCTGAAATCGTTTCACACGGAAGTTTTCCCTTCTTTCGAATCAGTACAAAAGGCTTATGAAGGTTGTATGCGATCGGTGCACCAAAGATAAATCCTCTGGACTCGGTTCCTGCGATGACATCGACCTCATCTTTGTCGATCAGCGCCTGCATCTTATCGATCGCCAGCTGCAGTCCGTCTGCATCCTGCAGAACACTGGTTACATCGCGGAAAATAATCCCCGGCTCCGGAAAATCCGGAATACTTCTGACATATTCTTCAATCTTTTTCACTGTGATCCTCCCTGTCTAAACGACGACAATTTGTAACTATTTAGAGCCATGCGATTTCGGATAGATTTTGTGCTCAAGCTTGCTTGCAAGCACAAAATTTCATCCGGAATCATATGGCGAGAAGCCACATCGAGGAAATGCGAAGCATTTTCGAGATAGGCTCTGAATAGTTACGACAATTTTCTTTTTTACTATAGTTCACTAGTATATCACTTGCGAAATATTTTCACAAGATAAAAAAAGAATGTGCCTGCGCACATTCCTCTGTTTTTCCTGTTTTCTGTTTTACACTTAGATATAAAAAAAGTGCAGGAGATGGGACTTGAACCCACACGATCTTAACGACCACAGGCACCTGAAGCCTGCGCGTCTGCCAATTCCGCCACTCCTGCATTTCTTATGATGTACTTCCGAAGCACTTTGTTTTGTTTGTGTTCCTCAGCACATGTAATACTATACCTCGCGCCTTTCATTTTGTCAACAACTTTTTTAATTTTTTTCAAAAAAATATTTTTTAAATTTTTTTCATTTTTTACTTGACGAATCCAATGTTCGGTAGTATAATTCTATTTGTTCGCGGGAGTGCTGGAATTGGCAGACAGGCTAGACTAAGGATCTAGTGGTCGCAAGGTCGTGTGGGTTCAAGTCCCATCTCCCGCACACAAAGGTCTTAAGCTTAAGCTTAAGACCTTTTTTCATATTCAGAATATGTACACGATAGAATGCCTCTGTCGAAGATCGGATCTTTCACCGTTTCTTCAACAGAGGCATTTTTATCAAAAGTTCTTTTTCACTTTATCTGCATTGATTTTCGTATAAGGATGTGTGATCCACCAGCACAATGCTACCGACAGTATCAGATATACGACCGAGCCGATAATTCTTGGCAGGATATGCATCTGCACCAAAATTCTCAGACTGCTAAACACATGACGTCCAAAAATCACCGAGCCAACTCTGATAATGACCGTAATCAGCCAGAAAACACGGTTCACGACCATTACGACCACCGGTACATACCAGAGATCATAGCATTTTCTTTTCGCCGCATTTCCACCCGCATCTAAGAAGAAGACCGTTCCATAGACTGTGATCATGATCCAGAAAACAGCTCTCAGCAATTCGATCAGGCGATACAGAAAGTTCGCAAAAAACTCCGACAGATTATACGGCATCATTTTTCCGACATTCAGCGTATAAAAAAACGCCAGCAGCAAAAACCCCGCAACGATCAGATAATCTCTTCGATTTTTATAAACCAGAGCTGCCAGCAGAAACATGACCGCAGCCGGCGCCAGCATAGTGATCAGGCGATAATGCAGGTTCATTGTGTGAAACACAAAAATCGTCTGATAGATGAACAGAAACACATCTACTGCCGCAGTCCCCAGAAGCGCAGCAGCCGCATAGACAGGATTCATGTTCTTTTCATTTCCCTGATAATATTCCATAATATTCCCTCTCTGTCGCTTCCTATAATAAACCAAAAAGATCCCTCGAACAATTCATTCGAAGGACCTTCTGTGCGGAATGCACCGTACGCATTCCTTCCTATTATATTTCTTTCAATCTGTACAGGATATATTAAGCGATCTTGCTCTTAGCCAGCTCTGCGAGAGTTGCGAATCCCTCTGCATCATTTACTGCCATATCTGCAAGTACTTTTCTGTTCAGCTCTACGCCTGCTACCTTCAGTCCATACATGAACTTGCTGTAGGAAAGACCGTTCATTCTAGCTGCTGCGTTGATACGAGCGATCCAGAGCTGTCTGAACTGACGCTTCTTCTGCTTTCTTCCTGCATAAGCGCTGGTCAGTGCACGCATTACAGACTGCTTAGCAACCTTGTACTGCTTGGAACGAGCTCCTCTGTAGCCCTTAGCCAGCTTTAATACTCTATTATGCTTCTTTTTAGCGTTCATTCCGCCTTTAATTCTTGCCATGTCTTACTTCCTCCTTCTGCTTCTTCTTATAAATACGGTAAAATCTTCTTCATGTTCTTGAAGTTAGTAGCATCCGTGATGGTAGCCTTTCTAAGATTTCTCTTTCTCTTTGTAGACTTCTTAGTCAGGATATGGCTCTTGTAGGCTTTATTTCTTTTCAGTTTTCCTGTACCTGTCAGTTTGAAACGCTTTGCAGCTGCTCTGCTGGTCTTAATCTTTGGCATTTTATATTTCCTCCTTAGTTGTAGAATATTTATTTAACAGAAAACTAACGTTTTTCAGTTAAAAACATTGTCATGCTACGTCCTTCTACCTTCGGTGCACGGTCTACTACCGCAACATCCGCAAGCTCCTTTGCAATATCGTCCAGGATATGACGGCTGCTCTGCATATGAGCCATCTCGCGTCCACGGAAACGAAGTGTAACCTTTACCTTGTTTCCTTTCTCCAGGAACTTTCTTGCTGCAGCAGTCTTCGTGTTCAGATCGTTCACATCAATGTTCGGAGACAGACGAACCTCTTTGATCTCGATGCTCTTCTGTTTCTTTTTGGCTTCTTTCTCTTTTCTCGCCATCTCATAGCGATACTTACCATAATCAATGATCTTACATACCGGCGGCTTTGCAGTCGGTGCCACCTTCACCAGATCAAGCTCTGCCTCTCTCGCCAGCTTCATGGCATCTCTGGCAGACATAATTCCAAGCTGCTCTCCATGTTCTCCGATCAGTCGAACTTCTCTGTCTCTGATCTGCTCATTAATCATTAATTCGCTAATTGTTTTGTACCTCCAACAAATGTGAATAAAGCGTGAATCCAGAAGAATCCACGCTTTCAATACACAGTTAAAACGCTCTGTTGTGAGCTCTGTTTTTGAATATTAAACCGACAGTCACTTCCTTATGCTGCGGTGAGAGTGGATACTCTGCTTCTTTTCATACGGTAAAACTATATCACAGAGCATCCTCTCTGTCAAGCACTTTTACTCTTCAACCTCGATCTTTCTGATTTCCTTGGTGCGGATCTCTTTTGCAAGAGCATCAATGAAATCAGCGAGCGGCTTCTGGCCCTCATCACCAAGGTAGCGGCTGCGCACAGATACAACGCCCTCTTCCTCTTCCTTAGCTCCGACAACAAGCATGTACGGAACCTTTGCAAGACGAGCCTCACGGATCTTGTATCCGATCTTCTCTGCACGGGAATCCACGCTGGTACGGATACCATTCTTGCGGATCTCTGCATTTACCTTCTCTGCATACTCCTGATATTTCTCGGAGATCGGCAGTACACGTACCTGCTCCGGGCACAGCCAGGTCGGCAGTTTGCCTGCATAGGTCTCGATCAGCCATGCAAGAGTTCTCTCATAGCATCCGATGGAAGTTCTGTGGATGATGTACGGACGCTTCTTCTCACCGTTCTCATCTACATAGTACATATCAAACTGTTCTGCAAGAAGGGCATCCCACTGGATCGTGATCATGGTATCTTCTTTGCCGTATACATTCTTTGCGTTGATATCTACCTTCGGTCCGTAGAATGCTGCCTCTCCGACATCCTCTACAAATTTTACGCCAAGCTCGGTCAGGATCTGACGGATACTCTCTTCTGTCTCATCCCATACCTGCGGATCGCCGATATATTTCTCCTTATTCTCCGGATCCCATTTGGAAAGATGATAGGTCACCTGATCCTCAAGACCAAGCGTCTCCAGACAGTGTTTTGCGAGTGCCAGACAGCCCTTGAACTCTTCTACCATCTGATCCGGACGAACGATCAGGTGTCCCTCAGAGATCGTAAACTGACGTACACGGGTCAGTCCATGCATTTCTCCGGAATCCTCATTACGGAACAGTGTGGAAGTCTCACCGTAACGCAGCGGCAGATCACGGTAGGAGTGCGGTGTAGCCTTATATACATAGTACTGGAACGGGCAGGTCATCGGACGAAGTGCAAATACTTCCTTATCCTTCTCCTCATCGCCGAGTACAAACATGCCGTCCTTGTAGTGATCCCAGTGACCGGAGATCTTGTACAGTTCTCTCTTAGCCATCAGCGGAGTCTTGGTACGGATGTAGCCCCACTCATTATCCTCCAGATCCTCGATCCATCTCTGCATCTCCTTGAGGATCGTCACACCCTTCGGCATCAGCAGCGGAAGTCCCTGACCGATAACATCAACTGTGGTAAAGATCTCCATCTCTCTTCCAAGCTTGTTATGGTCGCGCTTCTTTGCTTCCTCTACCTGAGTCAGGTAAGCATTCAGCTCGTCTTTCTTTGCAAAAGCAGTACCGTAAATACGGGCAAGCATCTTATTCTTCTCGCTTCCTCTCCAGTAAGCTCCTGAAGAAGAAGTCAGCTTGAATGCCTTAATGCTCTTTGTGCTCATCAGGTGCGGACCTGCACAGAGATCCACAAACTCACCCTGGCGGTAGAAAGAAATCTCCGCATCTTCCGGAAGGTCACGGATCAGCTCTACCTTGTACGGCTCCTGACGCTCTTCCATCAGCTTGATCGCCTCTTCTCTCGGAAGGGTGAATTTCTCAAGCTTTGCACCTTCCTTGACGATCTTTTTCATCTCTTTCTCCAGGTTGTCCAGATCTTCTCTGGAGAACGGAGCATGGTCAAAATCATAGTAAAAACCGGTTGCGATAGACGGTCCGATCGCCAGACGCGCCTCCGGGAACAGTCTCTTCACTGCCTCGGCAAGCACATGAGAGGTCGTGTGACGCAGTGCTGCCAATCCCTTCTCATCGTTTGCAGTCAGAATGTTCAGCTCGCAGTCCTCAGCTACTACGGTACGAAGATCCACGTTCTCTCCATTGATCTCACCGGCACAGGCTGCGCGGGCTAGTCCTTCACTGATATCCTGAGCGATCTCATACACTGACATGCTGTGATCATACTCTTTTTTAGATCCATCTTTTAATGTGATAATCATACTGTCTTCCTCCTTTTAAATTCCTTTTCCTCGTCGCAGCGGCATTCTCATCGCTATTCACACAAAAAATCCCCCGCAGCCATAGGCTGCGAGGGACGATTTTCTGATCGCGGTTCCACCCTGCTTGCAGTAAATCTCAGCACGCAGACTGCATATACCATCTTATCCTATATGCTCTGCATATCTTACTGCCGCTCTTTTCGACGATAACGGTGTCACCGGGCTTTATTAAAGCCGCTCCGAGGTGGTCTTCAAATGTTTCCGGTCAAGACACTCACACCTAATGTGTCTCTCTCTGAGGCCTTTCACACCCTACTCTTCTCATCAACGTTTTATCTGTTTTCGTGATAGTCTAAATATATCACTCTTTTCATTTTTGTCAACACCCCAAACTGCCTTTGTCAGGATACTCTTCCACTCGACCCTGATCAATGCTCCCAGCGTCTGAGGATCTCTGCCACCCATCCGCAGAGCTTTTCGCTCGCCTCATTGGCGATCTTCAGCACTGCCTCATGGGAATGCTTTACGGTCGCGATTCCGGTAGCCATGTTTGTCACACAGCCGATACCAAGCACGCGCATACCGAGATAATTTGCCACGATGGTCTCCGGAACGGTAGACATGCCGACCAGGTCTGCTCCATACACTGCACAGGCGCGGATCTCCGCAGCAGTCTCATAGCACGGGCCGGTAAACAGCGCATACACACCTTCCTTGTGCTCAAATCCAAGATCCTCTGCCACTCTGCCGGCGAACTCTCTGAGCTCCTTCGCGTAAGCATCAGACATATCCGGGAAACGCGGACCGAAACGCTCATCATTTGCACCGATCAGCGGATTGTGGCCGGTAAGATTGATATAGTCGCTCAGAAGGATCAGATCACCCGGTGCAAAATCACGGTTTACCGCACCGCAGGCATTGGTCACGATCAGATCTTTTACTCCCAGTCCCTGAAGTACATACAGCGGATAGGTCACCTCCTGCATGGTGAATCCTTCATAATAATGAAATCTTCCCTGCATGGCGGCTACCGTATGGCTGCCGATCTTACCGATGACAAGCATGGCTGCATGGCCTACAACGTTGGATTTCGGGAATCCCGGGATCTCACTGTACGGAACAGTCTCCTTATTTTCCATGATATCTACCAGTCCGCCCAGACCGCTTCCAAGGATAATTCCGATGGTCGGTTTCTGGGTGATTCTGCTCTGAATAAACTCTATTGATTCCTGCACTCTGTCAAACAACATTTTTTCTTCCTCCTCATTCAAAAGCACCGAAAGTGCTCTGCGATATTTTTCACATCTTCGATAATCCTTCTCTATCGGCCGAGGAATTCTCCTCAGATCCAGATTATTCCGAAGATCTGCGATTTTTACCTGTACTGCCAGCCGGTTCTTCCGGACTCTGGAGATATACTCCGGATAACTCTCTTTTTCCTTATGTCTCGTAAGCACGATCACCGCGTCGATGACCTCTCTCGGAAATCCTTCCGTCTCAAGGCTCTCTGCGCTGATCTCGCCGTCTTCCAGAACGTCATGCAATAATGCTGTCACTTTCGCCGCATCCCCTTCCACATGTTCCGCCACCCAGAGCGGGTGCAGAATATAGGGGTTGCCGCCTTTATCTACCTGTCCTTCATGTATCTCAGACGCTATCTCATATGCTCTCTGATACCACTCTTTCCAACTTTTCATAGGACTGATAAACCTCCCATAGTGAACGACCGCTCTCGGCTGCAAGCTTCGCGGCACTGTCATATTCCGGGTAACTGCGTATTCCGTCAGGTGTCAGTACTTTTTTTACCTCCAGTTCCCCATACGGGGTCTTCACCACCTCTTTCGCTCTGTTCAGAACTGCTCTCTGCTCTGTTCTGCGTCGAATGCCAATGGTCGTCGTATGAAGAAAGATCAGTCTCTCCTGCTTCTCTGCATCTTCCGGTCTTGAAAGCACCGTCAGCAGCACGCCGGGTCTGTTTTTCTTCATATGGATCGGAGTAAAGAACACATCCAGCGCACCGGCAAGAAGCAGCTGTTCCATCGCATAGCCAAGCACCTCGCCTCCGCAGTCATCCAGGTTTGTCTCCAGCACCACGATCTCGTCCGATGCGCACGGGAACCCTTCACTCAGTGTCTCAGTTTTCCTGTCCTCTATTAAGTTTCCAAGTGTGACCTTCAAAAGGTTCGGGATCGGCAGCACCTTGGTTCCGGCTCCCCATCCGATCTTTTCCGGTCGAAGCGGCGGCATCAGACCTGCCTCTGTCCCGCCGTAGCTGCCGGTCAGCTCCGTAATGATCGCTGCACCGGTCGGCGTGACAAGTTCCGTATCAATATCGATCTGCTGCAGCGGCATCTGTGCATCCGCGAAGATCTCCGACACTGCCGGAACCGGCACCGAGAGCAGACCATGCTGACAGCGAATAAAACCATGTCCCTCATGGATCACCGAACTGTATACACGATCCGGCGCGATCTGCGTGATCAGGATCGCACATCCGACGATATCCACGATGGAATCCACAGCTCCGACTTCATGAAACTGCACCTCATTCATGCCTTTTCCGTGAACCTTCGCCTCTGCACGTGCAACTCTGGTAAAAATGCGTAAAGCAAGCTCTTTTGTTTCCTGTGCAAGCCCGCTCTCCTCGATCATTTTCCTGATATCTCCAAAACTTCTGTTGGTGTGGCCATTCTCATGACTGTGTTCGTGGCCATGATCGTGTTCATGTCCGTGACTGTGCCCATGTTCATGCACATGGCAGTGTTCATGTTCCGGACAATGTTCATCGCAGTGCTCCTGCTCATGACAGTGTCCGCCGTCCTCATCATGCACGTGTTCGTGTGCATCCGCAACCAGCACATTCACATGGTTTGCCATCACTGCATTTTTTGCGATCCTCTGGAAAGAAAGCCGGTATCCGTCCAGATGCAGCTTCTCCAGTTCTTCCACAAGATATCCCGGATCATCCGTCAGTCCGAGCAGTGCTCCAAGCGTCATATCTCCGCTGATACCCGAGGCGCAGTCAAAATATAATGTTTTCACGCTAGTCTCCTCTGTCCCTTCTGCCTGCAGCCTCAGTCCTCTCTCTTTCCTGCAAGACAGTTGATGGAATGGGCCATGTACCCGGCACCGAATCCATTGTCAATATTTACCACGCTGACACCGCTCGCGCAGCTGTTCAGCATCGCCAGCAGCGCTGTCACGCCGCCGAAATTCGCACCGTAGCCCACCGAGGTCGGAACTGCGATCACCGGCTTGTCCGTCAGACCGCCGATCACCGAGGCAAGTGCCCCCTCCATTCCTGCGATCGCTATAATGACATTCGCCCTCTGAAAGGCTTCCGCTCTGGAGAGCAGCCGGTGAATCCCTGCCACGCCGACATCATAGACTTCCTCCACCTCATTTCCAAGAAATGCAGCGGTCACCGCAGCCTCTCTGGCCACTCCGTAATCCGAAGTTCCGGCACAGGCAACCAGGATCCTGCCTTTGTTTTTTGTGATCGTCTCCTCTTCCAGCAGCATGATCCGTGCCGCTTCCTCATAGCGAAGTTCCGGACACACCTCACGCGCAGCCTCATATTTTTCCCTGCTGCACCGTGTTCCGAGGATACGCTTTGCACCATGCCTGCGCATATTGGCGATGATCCCGCAGATCTGCTCCGCTGTTTTTCCCTCGCAGTAGATCACTTCCGGCACTCCGGTGCGCACCTCACGGTGATAATCGATCTTCGCATAGTCGAGCTCATCCGACGGTTCCAGCGCAAGCTTCTGTCTTGCCTCCTCCACCGTAAGCTCATGATTTTCAAGAAGTGTTAATATCTCTGTTGCTGTCATAACTGTCCGTCTTTCTTTCGCGTCTCTTCGCTGCCTGCGCAAAAAAGGCGCACCCGAAAGCTCTGCTCCGGATACGCCTTACACTCACGCTCATCAGGCTTTATGCCCTTTTAAGGAAGTTTCCTGTCAATGCATCATTCCACAGACAGCACCTTATAGCCTGCCTCTGTAACTGCAGCGGTAAGTGTCTCGTTGGTAACCTCCTCAGATGCTGTAACAACAGCGCTTCCGTTATCTTTGTTTACGATTGCAGCACTTACGCCCTCTACTGCCTCCAGAGCTTTCTTCACTCTTGCCTCGCAGTGTACGCACTTCATGCCCTCTACCTTCATAGTCTTTTCCATGATACATCCTCCTGACATACATATACAGTACTTTACATTTCCGTTGCAGACCACTCTGTCTGCATACCCCATACAGGTATCTGTAAAGTACTATATACCCTCACGGGGTATATGTCAAGTGATTCTCTCATTTCTCGTCAGCGTCCGTATCCCCTTCAGCGATCTCCGGCTGCTTCTCATGCACATACAGGCAGAACATCTTTCCCTGATTTCTCGCACGCTGCAGCGCCGTGCTGCTGTGCACCAGCAGATCCTCCACGGAAATACTGCTGTCCGTCGTGATCGCCGCACCGATCCTCGGCACTACATTAAAGACCTCTTCCTCTTTCAATACAGCCTTCACAATTGCACAGATTTTCTCAAACTGTACTTTTACCTCTTCTCCGTCATAAAATCCCGGCTTGAATACCATGAAGCCGCCATCTCCGACACTTCCGAACAGATCCTGTTTCTGAGTTCCGCGGCAGATCGCATCTGTCACCTTTCTCAGAAGCTCCACTCTGCGCTCCTCGCCCTGGCTGTCCTTCACTTCCTCCAGGTTCTCCAGCCAGATGATCAGCATCGTGCCGCTCTGTTTCTCACCCAGCTCCTTTGCAATATACTCGCTGAGTGCCTGATGGGTCAGCAGCTGCGTCGCTGAATCATAGATTCTGAACCGCTCATACGGCATCCCGGTCCAGGCATTTCGTTCAAGGTCATCGATTCTTCCGACGATCCTGTATACTCGTTCATTGTGATCTGCCATGCTCCGGTAGTAAGCACGGTACCAGCAGATTTTCTTTGTGCCGAATCTGCCCTTAAAATCCGCATATCCGGTGTTTGCTCTGTTCAGTGCATCATGGAATGCTTTTCGGAAGACCTGCGTATGCTGCGGATCCAGCCAGAATGCACTGTCGAGCTTTTTCAGAAAATTTTCCGATCTGAGGCTGCTGTAGCCGTCCTTCGTACTCATATCCATCACCATACAGTCGTTCAGAGCATCATAGTCATAGATAATGCTGCCCGGCAGACTGACCAGCGCCTGTATCTTTCTCTCGTTCTGCTCCTGCTCCGTGATATCATCGAGCTGACAGAACATAATCTGCTTTCCATCATAGTTGCCTACAAAACGATAGCGCACCCGGAAAGTCTGGTTCGTATCCAGGCGATGCATCCTGCACTGCGACTCCCCATTCGCAAATGCTTCTTCCACCGCCCTGGCCATATCTTCTTCATCCTGAGGGAGCACGGACATTCCCAGATCGTCACTGTACTGGTTAAAAAATTCCGGACCTCGTCCGACTACCTGATAAAAGGCCTCATTGATCATCAAGCTGCGTACCTGTCCATTGTCAAACTCCAGAAGCATGGCAGCCCCGATAACATATCGGAACAGGTATTCATATTCTTTACCAAATACTTCTTTCAGGAAAGATTCTTTTTTGTCACCCTCCCCATATACAAAAACTTCCTGCATCCAACTCATTCCTTATCTATCTACAAAACTCAACTATCCACAGTTAGTTTACCTTATCTTTGGCATAAACGCAACACAGCATTTCGAAATTTTCGATTATTTTGTGTATTTCCGCTAAAACATTTTCACTTTTTTTCGAATTTCACATCGATCACAGAAATCTCAGCCCTGGTTCCGACCCTCATATACGGTCCGAAGATGCCGCTCCCCGAGGTGACGATGTTATGCATCCTTCCGACTTTCAGATATCCGGAAGCATTTTTCCACTTCCACCCGGTGATCAGACTGAGCGGAAACAGCTGCCCGTCGTGTGTATGACCGCACAGATCGAGATCCACACCTGCTGCTTCCAGTTCTTCCAGTTCGCCCGGCTGATGATCGAGAACGATCAATGGTCTGGACAGATCCATTCCCTCAACAAACTCCTCCGGTGTTTTTCTCTTCTCTATTCCCCGTCCCGGTCTTTTGGCATCCGGTCTTCCATAGAGCCAGAAGCTGTCTTCGATGAGCACGCCCTCATCTCTCAGAAGGCGGATCCCCGCTTTTTTCACCAGTGCATCCATCAGCGGATGACTCACTTTCTTTTCTCCGTATCCGAAGGTGAAGCCTGCGAGAATCGGTTCCTCGATATCATGGTTTCCATACACCGCATAGGTGCCGTACCTGCTTTCAATTCCATGCAAAAGTTTTGCGAGCTGTTCAGGGTCATCCAGCGCCTCATACTCATTGTCAAACAGATCTCCTGCGATCACGGTCAGATCCGGATTCTGTTCATTGATCCTGTTCACAAGCCGTTCGATGTCGCTGCAGCCGATGTTATAGCCTATGTGCAGATCTGCTGCAAGTACGATCCTCAGTCCGGAAAGCTCCCCTCCATCCTTGTCAATCGTCACTTCGTGATGTGACACTTCGATCTTTCTCGCCGCATACAGTCCATACAGACTGACGAGTGCCACAAAGAGCGTGCAGAGCACACCTGCTGCCCGATGCAGCAGAAGGTGTTCCGCCATTCTCCAGTTCTGATCCGCGAACATCATCGTCAGGATACGAATGAGATCCGCAGTCAGTACTGCGATCGAAAGGTACAGCATCACGCCGAGCCAGTAGTTGCTGACCTGCTTCAGTACCCGCTTGACAGCGCCGCCCGGAAGGAAAAATGCCGTCACCATGGAAAGAGCCACCATTGTATAGAGAATCGTCAGCATCACCATCACCGCACGCACACGAAACAGCGGAAAACAGACGCCAAGCCATTTCAGAGAACGCCAGAGCAGATAGCCGTTCAGAAGCAGATACAGAGGAGACAGAAAAACTGCAATCATTTTATGCTCCTGTATTCTCCACTCTGAGAATCACTGCACTGAGCGGTGCCAGAGTGATATTGAGGACGCCGCCTTTATTCTCATAAATCTGCGGCTCCTCCGTATATCCGTCGCGGTTGGTCTCCATGATGCGGACCAGACGGTCTTTGCTGGTAATACCGATGTCATGGACACGGACAGTCCTGTTCATCTCCTCATAACTGTTATTGAACAGTACCATCGTGCTGAGCTTCTCTGTGAATCTTCCGTAGCAGAGGAACTGCCAGCCGACCTCCACCAGCTTCAAAGAGCCTCGCACCAGCTCCGGACAGACTTTGTGGATACGGATCATTCTCTTGTGGAAATCGATCATCTGATGATCTTCCCAGCCCCACGGATAAGTGCGGCGGTTGTCCGGATCGGTAAATCCGCAGACACCGGCCTCATCTCCATAATAGATCGTCGGCGCGCCAGGCCAGGTCATCTGCATAACTACTGCCTCACGCATGACTGCACGGTTTACATCTGCCGAAGCAGCGTCATATCCAAGCTGTGCGACACGTCCCACTTTGTGGTTGGTCCTTGTCAGGAATCTGGAGTGGTCATGGTTGGAAAGTTCATTCATCGCAACCAGCAGGGAAGGTGCAAGGAAGCTTGAGGAATAGTGCTTCATCGCCCACTCAAAATGCAAGCCGTTTCCAAGCATATCCTCTCGGAAATCATCGCTGTGTTTTTCCATTCCGGTAAAGAACCAGGTCAGCGGTTCCATGAACGCATCATAGTTCATGACCGTATCCCACTGGTCTCCCTCCAGCCAGGAACGCGCATCTCCGTAGTGTTCTGCCAGAATCAGGGCATTCGGATTGGCATCTTTTACCGCCTCACGGAAATCTCTCCAGAACTGGTGGTTGTATTCATTGCTGAATCCGAGATCGGCTGCCACATCCAGTCTCCATCCATCTACATTGAACGGCGGGGAGACCCATTTTCTTCCGATATTGATAATGTAATCGTGCAGTTTTTCCGAATGCTCGTAAGCCAGCTTCGGCAGGGTATCATGTCCCCACCAACCTTCGTAATACGGGTTGTACGGCCACGCATACTCATTGCTGAAGCTGAAGAAATTGCGGTACGGACTGTCTGCACTGATATAAGCTCCCTTTTCGTAGCCTTCCTGATTCTCGTAGATACGTTCTCTGTCGAGCCATTTGTTGAAGGAACCGCAGTGATTGAAGACACCGTCAAGAATGACCTTCATTCCTCTGCGATGCACCTCAGCAGTAAATTCCGCAAACAGCTGATTGCTGGCTTCCAGGTTTGCCTTGTCAGTGACTCTCTTAATATACTTGCTCGCATGCGCATTCTCATGATCCCAGTCTGCGAGAGGCTCTCCTCCGTCAGCCACGATCTTTCCGTAATGCGGATCGATGTAATCATAGTCCTGAATATCATATTTATGATTAGATGGTGAAACAAAGATCGGATTTAAATAGATGACATCTACGCCCAGCTCCTGCAGGTAATCCAGCTTATCCATCACACCCTGGATATCTCCGCCGTAGAATTCGCGGACACCCATGTAAGCCGGACATTTGCCCCAGTCTGTGACACGATTCACCATGTCTCCGATATAATAGTACTCACGGTCCACGACATCATTGGATGGATCTCCGTTATAGAAGCGGTCCACCATGATCTGATACATGACCGCACCCTTCGCCCAGTCCGGTGTCGAGAATCCCGGAACTACCCGGAATCTGTACTCCGGACGAACTTCCTTTGTGACACCGCACTTGTCGTAATAGCACTTTAATCTGCCGACGCGCACCTCAAAATAGTAAGAGAACGGTTTTGTTCCAATCGAAACCTTCGTCTTGAAATAGTCGAAGTAGCCCTCGTCGTAGTCGAATTCCATACGGACAGGCTCCTCCCGTTCATCCCCGCTGCACAGGTACACCGCGTCTATATTGTCTTTCTTCGCACGGAAACGGATCGTCACTTCCTCTCCCGGTTCCGGCTCCATCGGATTTACATAGTTATCAGTCTCATCACTGAACAGAGCACTCGCCCGAAAAGCGGGACGCATGCCTAAAACGTAATATTGGATTTCATTGAGCAGTTCTATTTTTTCCCAGTTCAAATCTATCTCCTCCATCAGAAACTTCGATACTGTCATCTGTATCAACATATTATTTTACCGCATATTTGTTCTGACAGCAAGAAAAAAGACAGCCGAAGCTGTCTTTTTAGGAGAAGGTATTTCTCTTATGGGGTATTTTAAAACTATATAATGTATTGGGGGTTTTACGAGTGATAGTATAGCACGACCCCCAAAATAAGTCTACACAAACTTCACAAAAATACATTGCATTTTTTGTGCATTATTACAGAAACAGTGCTTCAAACTCTTTCTGACCGATTTTTTCCTTCTCGATCAGAAGCTCTGCACACGCATGCAGGATATCCATATGCTCTTCGAGCATCCTGCGTGCCTCTGCATGTGCATGATTCAGCATCAGCTGCACTTCGTCATCGATCGCTGCAGCTACCTGCTCACTGTAATTCTTGGACTGAGCAAGATCTCTTCCGATGAACACCTCATCTCCGTCACTGCCGTAATCGATCGGTCCGATCTTCTCTGACATGCCGTAGGTCGTCACCATAGCTCTCGCCAGCTGTGTCGCCTGCTTGATATCCTGAGAGGCGCCTGTCGTCACATCCTGGAAAATGATCTCCTCGGCAGCTCTTCCGCCGAAGTCCACGATCAGCTCATCCAGCATCTTATTCTTTGTCAGGAACATCTCATCCTTCTCCGGAAGCGGCATAGTATATCCCGCTGCCCCCATTCCGGTAGGAATAATGGAGATCGTATGCACAGGTCCGACATTCGGAAGCAGGTGAAACAGCAGTGCATGACCCGCCTCATGATAAGCAGTGATCCTCTTTTCATGCTCGGAGATCAGGCGGCTCTTCTTCTCCGCACCGATTCCAACCTTCACAAAGGACTGCTGGATATCCTTCTGCGTAATATAACCGCGCTTCTTCTTCGCTGCAAGGATCGCAGACTCATTCATCAGATTTTCCAGATCTGCACCGGTAAATCCCGCGGTTGTACGCGCGATATTCTCCAGATCCACATCATCTGCCAGAGGCTTATCCTTGGAATGTACCTTCAGGATCTGCTCTCTGCCGACAACATCCGGCTTGCCCACGCCGATCTTTCGATCAAAACGTCCCGGACGCAGGATCGCAGGATCCAGAATATCGACACGGTTTGTCGCTGCCATGACGATGATGCCCGCATTTACGCCGAAACCGTCCATCTCTACCAGCAGCTGATTGAGGGTCTGTTCACGCTCATCATGGCCGCCGCCCATTCCGGTACCGCGTCTTCTGGCAACTGCATCGATCTCATCGATAAAGACGATACACGGAGCATTTTTCTTTGCATCCTCAAACAGATCGCGCACACGGGAAGCACCGACACCGACAAACATCTCGACGAAATCTGATCCGGAAATGCTGAAGAACGGAACGCCTGCCTCTCCTGCCACTGCTTTTGCAAGCAGCGTTTTTCCGGTACCCGGAGGTCCGACCAGGATCACTCCTTTCGGGATACGCGCACCCATCTCTGTATACTTTTTCGGCTCTTTCAGGAAATCCACCAGTTCTTCGAGGTCTTCTTTTTCCTCCTGCAGTCCTGCGACATCCTGGAAGGTGACTCTTTTCGCATCCGGCATCACCATGGTTGCACGGCTCTTGCCGAAATTCATCATCTTACTGTTTCCGCCTCCTGCCTGCCGATTCATCATCATTACCATGAAGATCATGAACGCAAACATCAGGATCATCGGAACAACGGTCGTAAATACGGTATTGTCCGCTTTTACGTCGTGAATGTAATAAGGAACTTCTGCTTTTGCCAGCTCTGCCTGAGCGACACTCACGTCCGTGATATAAAGCCGGTGTGCGGATCCGTCCTGCAGATAGTATACCAGCTGACCGGTCGGGACCTCTCTGTTCTGATAGATCTCCGCACTTTTGACTGTCTCATCGCTCAGTGCCTGCTGATACTGCTGATACGTATCATTGCTCACCTGAACCGTAGAGCTGTTTCTGACATAGTACATGATCAGAAGCACCAGCACTACCGACAAAAAGAGTGTGACTCTTCTTGGATTTCTGTTATTCAATCTTGTTTTTCTCCTTTTCTGCTTAACCCAGTTCCACAACTCCTACATACGGAAGATTGCGGTACTTCTGGTCATAATCCAGGCCGTAGCCTACTACGAATTCATCCGGGATCTCAAAACCGGTATAATCTACCTCTACCGGGATCACTCTGCGGTCCGGCTTATCCAGCAGTGTGCAGAGTGCCAGGCTTGCCGGCTTTCTCGCTCCGAGGAGCTGAAGCAGGCTGCTTAAGGTTCTTCCGGAGTCAATGATATCCTCGATGACGATGACATTGCGTCCCTCGATAGACTCATCCAGGTCCTTCACGATCTTAACCACTCCGCTGGAAGAGGTACCGGAACCATAGCTGCTGCAGGACATGAAGTCCAGGGTTACCGGAACAGTAATTCTCTTAGCCAGCTCACAGGTAAAGAAAATACTTCCCTTCAGCACGCAGATCAGATGCACAGAGCTTCCTGCATAATCCTCACTGATCTTTTTACCCAGCTCCGCGATCTTCTTATCTACTTCCTCTTCTGAAATTAATACGCTGATCTTATCACTCATCTTTTTTTCCTCCCATGTTTACACTATCCTTCACTTCAAGTACGAGCACATTTTCAGTCTCATTGGAAAGCTTTCCGCCTTCCCCCATTCTTCCGCCGATGACCCAGAGGATCTCACTCCCCCTTGCGATCAGCGGTATCCGATCCCGCAGTTCTCTCGGTACTTTTTCTTCAATCAGATAGTCTTTTAATTTCTTTTTTGCCCCGCTTCCGTTCAGAATCAGATAGTCTCCTTTTCTTCGGGTGCGAAGCATTAAATCATCGCTTATTTTATCATAATTCATCCATTTCGTATACTGCTTCAGAGAAATATTTTTTTCTGCATCAGGCAGATCCTTTTCGATACGTCGAAGACTCAGATGCAGTTCGGGTTCACAAAATGCTTCTGTCTTCTTTCCAAGATCTGTCACAAACTCTGTCAGCGGTATCTGTGACGGAAGTGACCGCGGAAGCAGCCTGATCTCCGGCAGCATCAGCTCCTGTCCACTCTCTTTTGAGATCACAAGACAGTCAAAACTCTTCTCCGCCCTCCAGCCGCCCGGAAGATCGATCCTACGTCCGGACTGCAGTGCAGTAAGTTCTCTCATGCTGCGGATATGTTCCCGCGTGATATCTTTCCTGCCGCAGCCGGTCCTTTCCAGCGCACAGCGCAGGAGTTCCTCCCAAATGATCTCCGGACAGCAGCGCAGCGGTTCCAGGCTGATCGTGATCCGTTCCTTTTCCAGTGTTGAAGACTCCTCCAGAAGTTTCTCCGCCTGCTGCCTCAGATAATCCTGCAGTTTCTGCATGTCCTCCGCAAAGGCTGCGAGATGCTCCACGGTTCTCGCATTTACCCGCTCCGTCATCTCCGGAAGAATGCATTTCCTGAGATAATTTCTGGTATACTTTGTCTCCTCATTCGTTGCATCCGTACAGAAGGTGATGCCCTCTTCTCTGAGAAATGCTTCGATCTCAGAACGTCTGACGCAGAGCAGCGGACGGATCACAGATGCTCCGACCGGACGCATCGCACCGCCTCCTAAAACACCGCTTCCTCTCGCAAGATTCGCCAGCACGGTCTCCGCCTGATCATCCATATGGTGTGCCACAGCAATCTTCGCGGCGCCAACGCTCTCTCCGATCTCGGCAAAGATCCGATAGCGCATCATCCGTCCTGCCTCTTCCTCCGACAGATGCTCTCTTCTCGCGATCTCCGGAATATTCACATGGCGCAGCTCGAGCGGGATCTGCAGATGCGCACAGAACTGCCTCACATACTCAGCATCTCTCTCACTCTCCTCCCCGCGGATCCCATGCTCGACATGAACCGCAGTCAGAGAAAGTTTCCACACTTCGGCAAGATCATACAGCAGCTGGAGCAGACAGATCGAGTCTGCTCCTCCGGATACACCGATCAGCAGATGATCTCCCATCTGCAGCATTCCCTGTTTTTTCATATAGGAGGTTACTTTTTCCCTGAATTTCATTCTGTGACCGTTCCTTCCCACATACATTTCCGATATTCGAAAAAGCCCGAAAATCCTCACCGGATCTTCGGGCTTTTTTAGATAGCGGAAGGGAGATTTGAACTCTCGACACCACGGGTATGAACCGTGTGCTCTAGCCAACTGAGCTATTCCGCCGCAACAAAAACGATTATATCGTTCTTTTCTAATAATGTCAACTGTTTTTCTGAAATCCCATATCAGTTTTCTGAGCGAAACAGTATCTCATCCTCTGCACAGAGACCCAGATTTTCTCTGGCACGCTCACCTGCATACTCCGGAGTATTGATATACTCTTTAAACTCCGCGATCTGTGTAGTACGCGCTTTTTCCTCTTCTATCTGATTCTCCAGGCTTGCCACCTCTATGGCGTAGGCTTCGTTTCGTCTGCGGAGCTGACCGCTCTGAAGGAGCATCACACCGAGCAGGATAAGCACGACAGCAGAGATCCCTATCATACCCTTGCGGTTATTTTTCTGATATCGTTTTTTACTTGACATGCAGCGTCACCTCTTTATCTTACCTCGGCTTCCCTCAAAAAACACACATCTGATGCTTCTATTTTAATCCATCCTTACGGACTTTTCAATCTTTTTTCCGACTTACAGATATCTGTACAGCTCGGCTGCCGCTTCCTTGCGCACAGTCTCCTGCACATCCAGTACTTCCACCTTCACACTTTTCACACCGAACTGGATCTCAATCACATCTCCGGTCTTCACCGCAGTCGATGCCTTTGCAGGTTTGTCATTGATCAGAACTCTGCCTGCATCACAGGCCTCATTTGCCACTGTTCTGCGCTTGATCAGTCTGGATACTTTTAAAAACTTATCTAATCTCATGTCTCACTCACTTTGATCCTATGAAAAAACAGGGAGCGGATCTCACTCCCTGTCCCATTGTCAGTCTCAGATAATGACGCAGCCGATTATGCGTTTACCTCATCCTTCAGAGCCTTGCCCGGTTTGAACTTCGGTGTCTTGGAAGCCTTGATCACCATGGTCTCACCAGTCTGCGGGTTGCGGCCCTCTCTCTCAGCACGCTCGGAAACCTCGAAAGTACCGAAGCCAACGATCTGAACCTTCTCACCCTTCTTCATCTCTGCAGTAACAACCTCTGTGAATGCATTTAATGCCTTCTCAGCATCTTTCTTAGATAATTCTGTCTGAGCAGCGATTGCTGCAACCAGTTCAGCTTTCTTCATCAATATTTCCTCCTGATATCCTTTAATAAAAAAGTGGGATCCACTTTTCTCACGTTCGGGCATATCGCCCGCTTATCATATGGGACTATATACTGTCCGTCTGATTTTGTCAAGTTTTTTCAGTATTTTAAGGACGCACTCCCGTTTTTTGAGCGCACTTTCTATTTACATCAGATGCCGGATATTGTATGATAAACGAACATGTTGACTTGTTTCACAGGAGGAAATATATGAATTATGATATCGCCGTCTTTGATCTCGACGGTACTCTGACAAACTCTGAAAAAAAAATTACAGAAAAGACAAAAGAAAGTCTGATGAAATTTATGGATCTCGGCGGCATGGTCGTCCTCGCTTCCGGCCGTCCGACCTATGGAGTCCGCCCGGTTGCGGAAGAACTGCAGCTCGCCGAGCGCGGCGGCTATATCCTTGCCTTCAACGGCGGACAGATCATCTCCTGCAGGGATGATTCCTATCTGCACCGCTGTGTGATGCCTGAAGATGCCCCGGCAAAGCTTGCCGAGTTCTCTGCAGCACACAATACGGTGGTTCTTACCTATAAAGATGATACGATCCTGACGGTTGATCCTGACGATATCTATGTACAGAAAGAAGCCGCCATCAATCATATGAAGGTCGCTCTCGTTGAGGATTTCGCCGGCGAGATCGATTTTCCTGTCACCAAATGCATGCTGGTCGGAGAAGGAAACTGGCTTGCAACGGTGGAGGAAAAGACCAAAGAAAAGTTCGGCGCTGACTACTCCATCACCCGCTCCGAACCCTATTTCCTGGAGATCATGCCGAACGGCATCGACAAAGCGCAGTCTCTGGAGCGTTTTCTCAACCTGATCGGCAGCACAAAAGACCGCATGGCTGCGTTCGGCGACGGCTTCAATGATCTCTCCATGATCAAATATGCCGGTCTCGGTGTAGCCATGGGCAATGCACAGCAGCCGGTAAAGGATGCCGCCGATCTGATCGCTCCGACCAATGATGAGGACGGCATCGCCTGGGTAATGGAAAATTACATCTTCTAATCGATGTTACCCTTCAGCTTTTCTTTTACCAGTGCAAAAAATTCACGTACCATATAATGTACCTGCAGCCGTGCGTCTGAACGCGCAGCCACGCCAAAGATGTTTCGATACCCCTGGTGTCCGGCAAGCTTCAGCGCACGGTAGACATGGAAGTTGTTGGTCAGGATGCCGATCCGGCTCTCCTTTGTCACTCCATGCTCCTCAAAAAGTTCGGCACAGAACTGCAGATTTTCCAGCGTGGTCGTGGAGCGGTCCTCCATGATCAGCCGGCTCTCATCGATCCCGTGTGCCGTCAGATAACGGTACATGCAGAGCGCTTCACTGATCTCTTCTCCGTCTCCCTGACCGCCGGACAGAAATGCCCCGGTCTTCGGATGTTCTTCCAGATACTCCGCTGCTTTTTCCAACCTTCTGGTCAGTGCACGGCTGGGTACCGTTCCCTTGACCTGGGCTCCGAGCACGATCAGATACTCTGCCTCTTCTTTACTCCCGCGATACATCTGCGAGATGATTTTCCCTTCGGTAACTGTAAATATAAGAACGCCTGCCAGCATCACTCCGGACAGCACTGCCGCGATCGGCAGAGGCAGCTGAAATCCTGTCGGATGAAGTGCCCGGTAACGCAGATACATGCCCCAGATAATGAAAAAAAATCCCGCCGGCAGCCAGATGATACAAAAGTCCACCCTTTTTGCCAGCAGGATCATAAAATACACAAGCATGCATGCGCCAAGCGTCATCAGCGTGCGGGCGATCATTATCTTCCGCAGCACTTCTTATACTTCTTACCGCTTCCGCACGGACATGGATCATTTCTGCCGATCTTAGCTCCCTTAACGATCGTGTTCGCACGCTTTGCCTCTCTGTATAATGTCTTTAATTTCTCCTCATCGAAGATCTCCTTCCATGCCGGAAGTCCGTACAGCCAGTCAGCCTTTGCATCTACCATGTTCTTGTAGAGCAGCTCCTTGTCGAAGCCAAGGTTTACATGAGTATCCTCGGAAAGCTCCTCGATGTTGTTCTTTACCTTCAGGCTGTCATCGATACCATCCAGAAATCCTACCATGGTAAGCACCGGGATCTCGAATCTGTCAGCCAGCTCTTTTACGGTACCGGATACTACTTCGTCCGGGTTTGCGAGCAGCTTCTCATAAATGCCTTTCTCTATCATAAAATACTCGGTCCAGAATTTCTGGAGCTGTTGTTTGTCTGTCTCCTGAGAGTAAGCGATCTCTCTCCATTCCTGTAATAAAGCCATGTTTCTTCCATCCTTATCCTAAAATATCGTTTCAAAAAAGCAGTTTCAGTATACCGCACTTCCTTGAAGATTTCAACATCCTGTTTCCTGTTCTTTGTCGTTTTTTACAATTATTTCTGTCCTGCAGAAAGCACCTTCAGCAGTTTTTGAAAGCTCTCTCTACGCACTTCGAATTCTGCATAGAAATCCGATGCCGGATACTCCTTCAGATAAAAATTCTGCAGAAGGTAGCTGTTGATATCTCTTGCCAGCTGTTCATCTTCCGACTTCTCCAGAAGTTCTCTGACTGCCTCCAGAAGCTCATGCCACCGGAGAATGTAGCTCTCATACTGCTTCAGTCCCGGCGTGTCGATCCACTTGATGATCTTCACCTTGCTCTTCACCGGTTTCGGGCATTCCTGATGCTGAAGAAAATAGGAAAATCCGCCCTCCTCATAGATTCTTCCAAGAGGAAACAGCCGACAGACTCCCGGACGGATCGCATGAACGCGGCATCTGCCCTCCTCATTCAGAAAACAGCACTTTTCCTCCTCACCTGCCATTTTCATATTCGGCAGGATCACCCCGTCCGAAACATGCAGTTCGAGCGCGGACTGCAGCAGCTGTGCCTGGGATATTCCAAGACCCGATGCCAGTCTGGCGATATCCATCGGATCGAGAATGACGGATTCTCCCATTCCCTGACAGCAGGCAGAGCAGCCTTCGCAGCCGTTGCAGTCTGCCCTGACCATATCATTTGCCTTATATTTTTTCGCAAGATCCTGTTCTGAGACCTCTCTGCGCATTTCTTTCACCTTCCAATCTCTTTATTATAGTTACCGGAATTTCTGTTAATCATAACTGATTTTTTGTCCTCCGTCAATGAAGGTTCCCCTGAGAAAAGTCTGCGAGGTACTTCTTGACAAACATCATCGCTGTGATACAATAAAGTTCGAAATGACAATTATATAGCAAAGATGCTAGGGGAGCCTAAGGCTGAGATAGTTTTTTACTGACCCTCACTACTTGAACCGGATAATACCGGCGGAAGGAAGCTGACTGTTGTGCTGATATCTGATTTTTCTGCACAATTGACCCGGAAGGCTCCTCCTTAAAGAAAAGGAGGTATTTTTATGTCATTTTTTGTTTCTAATGTGGATGGTGATCTGAGTCTGACCACCGCCGGCTATGCCGCTGTTATCATTCTTCTCGTCGCAGCACTCGCTGCTGCAGCCTTTTTTGCAGGCAGGAAGAAAAAGTCTTCCGGTTCCATGTCTTCTCGACAGCTTGTCTTCTGTGCAGCCGCTGTCGCACTTGCCATGGTGACCTCCATGATCAAGATCTATTCTTTCCCGTTCGGAGGTTCCGTGACACTCTGCAGTATGCTTTTCATCTGCCTTACCGGCTATTTTTACGGACCGGCCGCCGGTATTCTGACCGGTGCAGCCTACGGTATTCTGCAGTTTATTATTGAGCCGTACATTTACTTCCCGCTTCAGGTTCTGGTGGATTATCCGCTCGCTTTCGGAGCACTCGGTCTTTCCGGCTTCTTTGCAAATACAAAGCACGGTCTGATCAAGGGCTATCTGCTCGGCATCCTCGGACGCTATTTCTTCGCCGTCATCTCCGGATGGATCTTTTTCGGAGAATATGCCTGGGAAGGCTGGCATGCCCTGCCTTACTCTCTCGCATACAACGGTGCCTACATCTTCACCGAGGGCGTGATCACTGTGATCATTCTGCTGATTCCTGCTGCTGCCGGAGCATTCCGTCAGGTAAAAGAGCTGGCAAATCAGTAAACTACGGCCGTTCCGCTACATCTTATCATTTATTTCATTGCCGCAATCTTTTTGCGGCGGAACGGAGACGACTATGAAACTCTTTTTTGCTTCTGATCTTCACGGTTCAGCCAAATACTGCGAGCTCATGCTGGATGCATGGCAGCGCGAGGGCGGCGGCCGGATGTTTCTGCTCGGCGATCTTCTCTATCACGGACCGCGCAATGACCTTCCGGAAGGTTATGCACCGAAGCAGGTCATCACCATGCTGAATGAGCACAAAAATGCGATCTGTACTGTCCGGGGCAACTGTGACTGTGAGGTAGACCAGATGGTTCTCGAATTTCCGATCCTTGCTGACTACGCTCTTCTGGATCTCGGAAAGGCCCGGATGTATGCAACGCATGGACATGTTTTCAATGAAAATCATCTCCCTCCGCTGCTTGCCGGAGATATCCTGATCCACGGACACACGCACCTTTACGAGGCGAAAAAAGTTTCCGATATCACGATCTTAAATCCGGGATCTGTCTCCCTGCCAAAGGGCGGCAATCCGCATACCTATGCCATTTTAGACGAGGATGTTTTCCAGATCAAAACATTCTCGGGCGAGATCAAAAAAGAGATCCGGCTGTTTTAGCCGAATCTCTTTTCTTTTGCTTTTTTTGCTTTATGCCTTCTTACTGAGCACCGGTACAGTAATGAGTATCATACTCCACGCCGCTGGCATAGGTATTTCCGCAGAGCGGACATACTACATAGTCTGAACCAAGGCTTGCGGAATAATGCGTCGCAACATGTGCATCGTAGGAACCGTCCGCAACGGTATACCATCCATAGCAGTACGGGCACTGTGAGGTTGCAGCGCTTGTCTCAGACTGCGCTGTATTGTCCTGTGCGGTACTTCCGGAATTATCCTGCGCATTCTCACTCATATAAGCTGCCCAGGCAGCCTCCTGTGCTACATGCGAAGAATATACTGTTGTTCCGTCATCATTTGGTGCAAGGGAAAAATAATTGCCGCAGTACGGACACTGGTCCGTTCCATAATTTGCAGCCTCAGTCACCTGCTGTTCTGTCGTAACTGTAGACGGTTTTACCACCGTCGCCTTTGTCTCAGTCTCTGCCGTTGTCTTCGGCGTGCTGCCGGTAGTCGTACTCCCCGAAGTACTCTTTTTTTCTGTCTCAGACTGTTTTTCCGTTTCTGTTTCCAGTTTCACAGAGACTGCATTCTGCACCTCTGTTACCACCTCACTCGCTTTTGTCTCGGTCTCTGTTTCTGTCTTTGCGAGCTTTCTGCGACAGCCGGTTGCGCTAAGTAAAACACAGGCAGAAAGCATGAACATGATCATACCTTTTTTCATCATTTCTGATCCTCCTGTCTCCCCTTAGTTTACCACTGTGCTTCAGATACGGTCAACCCATAATTCTGAATTCACAGATTCTACAAATCTTTTAAGGCGATCTGGTGACGAAGCAGATCCTCAAGTACCTCGCGTTCTCTGATCAGAACGACCTCACCGTTTTCCCGGATCAGCACTTCTGCCGGGCGCAGACGGTTATTGTAGTTGGAGGCCATGGTAAAGCCGTATGCTCCTGCATCCAGAATACCGAGAATATCTCCCTTAAAGACCTCCGGAAGGGTACGATCCTTTGCAAGGATATCTCCGCTCTCACAGATATTTCCGACTACAGTCACGGTCTCCTCTGACGCGCTGTCCTTCTCCTCTTCTCTGTAGACCTCGATTCCGTGGTAGGAATCATACATGATCGGACGCTGAAGCACGTTGAAACCACAGTCGCAGCCGACGAATTTCTTGTCATGATTATGTTTAACAGAATGCACCTCTGAGAGAATGACACTGCTCTCCGCAGAAATATATCTTCCCGGCTCAATGCGCAGTGCGATCTGCTCGCCGTACTCCTCTGCGAACTTGTAAAGTGCCTTGTCAATGGCTGCACCAAGCTCCTTCAGATCCAGCGGTGCCTCGCCGTCCTCTTTGTGATACGGAATGCCAAAGCCGCCTCCCATATCGACAAAACGAAGTCCCTGGAACTGCTTTGCGATCTCAAACAGAGCTGCAATGCTGGCAACAAATGCCTCTCCTGTCATGAACAGGGAGCCGATATGCTGGTTGATTCCGATCAGCTTCAGATCATATTTTTCGAGGATGCTGCGCACCTGCGGAATGTATTTCGGCTCAATACCGAATTTTGTCTTCTTTCCGGCGGTGATGACTTTCTCATGATGACCTGCACCGACACCCGGATTGAAACGTACTGCCACCTCATGTCCCGGGGCAAGCTGTCCGAGCTGCTCCAGCTGGCTTAAGGAATCGACACTGATCACCACATTCGCATCAATCGCATACTGCATCTCCTCAGCGGAGACATTATTTCCGATATAGAAAATCTGATCCGGTGCAAAACCTGCCTGTTTTTCGATAAAGATCTCACCCGGTGACATTGCATCCACTTCCAGTCCCTCGGATCTGACGATCTGCAGAAATGCAAGACTGCTGTTTGCCTTTGCGGAATAATCCACAACAAACTTCGGATAAGTCACCATCTCTTTCAGATCACGACATCTCTGGCGGAGAATTCTCTCATTATATACGTATAACGGAGTGCCGTAGTTTTTTGCAAGGGCTGTCGGATCATTGCCCTCATAAAAATTCATTGCATCGGTAACCTTTGTATATACTTTCTTCATAGTTCTTCAGCTCCTTCATCTGCAGACAGTTCAGTCAGGCTGCATGTACTGTGACACCAAGTGTCAGGGTATTGTATCTTGACATAGTATAACGAAGACGGTAAAATTTGTATAATGAATTTTATTAAAAATATAATGTGCATTTTCGATTGTCACCGATCTTGAAATATTATCGGTGGTTAATCGGGGAGGTAAATGCAACGCGGTAAATTCTAAATGCAACTTTTCGAA
>JAUNAF010000053.1 GCA_030527715.1 Eubacteriales bacterium | reverse complement strand
CACAGGTGTGGTGTGGAGCAAAAGTGTGCAACTTGTTATTGCAATTTTGGTACAAAATTTATATAAGAAACTTCAAAAATCTTATTCGAGATTCATGGAAGCTGCTTTTCTCAGGGTATGCGGGATCGTGTAGTCGATCATGAGCATGATGTACTGTGTGAGTTTTTCACGATCCTGAGTAGTCGGCTCATCGATGTTTCTCAGAATGGAGCCGGCGACAGCTTCAGAGAAGAAGGTACTGATAAAGACCTTGAAATCTTCAGAGACAGTCAGATTTTCGGTCTGCTCAGCGGCATCGATATAGATGCGGATGACATCGATAAAGTCATTGAACAAAAAGCGCTTCAATTCACTTCGTCCCAGGGAACCGGAGACATTCTGAAGGAAGGTGCGGTTCTGTTCTACATAGTCAAAAACGAAGATCAGAGCTTCCTCGTATTCCGCCATGAGGTCATAGTTGCGCACCACATTGATCGCTTCCTGCTCCAGTGTCCAGGTGAGCAGTGCATAGATATCTTCGAAATGGTAATAAAAGGTCTTTCGGTTGACATCGCAGTCGGTGATGATATCACGAACCGTGATGTGTGAGAAGGGCTTCTGGCATGCAAGCTTTTTCAGAGAGTCAGCCATGGCCATCTTTGTTCTCAATGTTGCTTCTTTCTGTTTCATCTTCAGATCCGCCTCCTGCTTTATAGAAAATATTATACGGAATCATACTGAAAAATCAATCAGAAAAAACCAACAGCTGTCCGATAAATGAATTTTGACCGTCAAATGTGGTGGTTTTGTCCGTATTTTCCCATTTTGCCTCAGATTGTCCATTGAATGTAAGCCAAGTTGTGCGTAATATGACAGACAGTTCGAGAGATCGAATGAATTTAAAGAGTTTTGGAGAATATGCATGGAACAGAAAAAATATGAGGTTGAGCTGACAACTCCGCTTGGAAAACGACGCGGGAACATGGATCTCACATTTGAAGATGGGAAAGTAGAGGGAGTACTTTGTCTGTTCCGAAACAGTGAACCGGTTACAGGCTGGATCAAAGCCGATGGCAGCTGTGCGCTTCAGGGAGAGTTTCATACACTTCTGAATAAATACAGTTATGATGCAACCGGCAAGATCTGTGATGGCAAGTTGAGCTTAATGCTGTACGGTAAAATGCATAATTACCGTATGGAAGGACAGGAACTGTCAGATGTGAGATGAATAGGAGTGTGAATTTATGAATTATAACAAAAAGATCGTAAAGAAGTATGCAGGAAAAGTCGGAGCTGCAGGACTCAGTGCGGCAATGATCGGCTGCGGTATGTGTTCAGGCTATGTATCTGCGGAGGCAGCAGCTGAGAGTCAGGCCGAGGCAGTGCAGGCTGCGAACAGCACACAGAAGGATGAGAATGTGTATGTCACCATGAACGCAGACGGAAGCGTGTCCGGTGTCTATGTAGTCAATAAATATGATCTGACAGAGGATACACAGGTCACAGATTACGGTAATTACACCTCTGTGAAAAACCTGACGACTGAGGATGAGATCTCCATGGATAACGGAAAGATCACCTTCCATGCTCCGGCAGGAAAATTCTACTACCAGGGAAATCTTGATGACAAGACGATCCCGTGGGTGATCTCCATTAAATATGAGCTGGATGGTCAGGAGATCTCCGCTGAGGAGCTTGCAGGTAAGAGCGGTAAGCTGCAGATCAAGATCTCTATCCTGGATAACAAAGAGTCAAACGATGCATTCTATGACAATTATCTGGTACAGGGAACCGTAGCTCTGGATACGACGAAATGTTCCAATATCCATGCAGAGGGGGCGACGGAGTCAAATGTCGGATCTGACCGAAATCTGATCTACAATGTGATGGCGGGACAGGAAGCGGAGTACACGATCACTGCGGACGTCACAGATTTTGAGATGGCTGCAATGAAATTCAACGCAGTACCGATGTCCTTTGATGTGGATAAGGATGCTCTGGATCTTGATGAGATGTACGACAAGCTGGATGAGGTGACTGATGCAGCGAAAGACTTTGATGAAGGTGCAGATAAGCTGACAGACGGTGTTCAGGAGCTCTCAGACGGAGCTGGTGAGCTGAAGGATGGAGCGGCAAAGCTCGCTGACGGAGCAGGTGAGCTGGCAGACGGTACTGTGACTCTGAAAGACGGAGCAAAAGAGCTGAACGACGGCATGGGCAAGGCTGTGGATGGAACCGAGGAGCTTGCAAAGGGAAGCAATAAACTCAAAAACGGTGCATCTGAACTCAGCAAAGGTGCAGATACCCTGGACAAGGGGCTGGGACAGTTCAACGATGCCTCCGAGCAGGTGCTTGTCGGCGTAGGCAGTCTGGAGGTCGGTGCAGGCAGTGTGGCAGAGGGTGCCTCAAGTCTGGCAGACGGAGCAACAGGCGTGGACGACGGAGCAAAGGCTCTCAAGGACGGTATCGGAAGTGCTGCAGACGGAGCCGCACAGCTGACCAGCGGTGTGGAGAGTCTGCAGACCGGAGCGAAAAATCTTTCTGAGGGTGCGGCCAAGGTCGCTTCAGGAAATGAGCAGCTGAGCAGCGGACTTGCAACTCTGAGCGATACTATGAAGACCATGGACGGTGCAGCAGGACAGCTGAACGATGCACTGCTGACTCTGACCAGCAAGGATGCGGCTATGGTTTCCGGAAGCGCAGAGATCCTTACAGCGCTGCAGACGATTCAGTCTTCTCTGAATACCATGAGTGCAGGCTCAGCAGCGATCCAGCAGCAGATCGCAGGCGCAGAGCAGATGGCAGCACTGCTGAATGCCTCCTCTCAGTTGCTCTCAGCTACAGAAAATCTGTCCAGCGGAAGCAGAACGCTTGCCGATGGTCTGAGCAGCTTAGGTGCGAAGAGTGCGGATCTCGGAACCCTTGCAGGAGAGAACTCCAACGCAGCAGGTACGTTAAGCAATTATATCGGAACAGCAAGCGGACTCTGGGGCATGGTAAAGGGAAATCGTGCCGCCGCAGCACTTGCCAAAGGCTATGATGTTGATTCAGCGCTCGCAAATGCAGGAGCAGTTGTCGGACTGCTGAATACAAATGCAGCTTCTCTGAATTCTCTGAAAGACGGCATCGATTCCGTCTCTTCCGGAGCAGAGCAGGTAGCATCAGGTGCAGCAGCACTTGCAGAAAATTATGCCGCATTTGACGCACAGATCCAGAATCTTCCGTCTACTCTGGCAGTCATGATCGAGAGTATGATCTCCGGTCAGATGACGCAGCTTAGCAGCGGTATCAACCAGCTGACAGAAGCGTATCAGAAGCTGGACGGCGGAATCGGTGAATATACCGGCGGTGTGGAGAAGGTACAGGAGGCTTACGCAGGTCTGTACTCAGCGATCGGCAAGGTAGATACCGCAGTCGGAACACTGGCAGGTGCCTCCACAGAGCTTGCAGACGGAAGTAAGAGCGTTTCTGACGGAAGCAGTACTCTGGCAAAGGGAACAGACAGTGTCGCAGAGGGCAGCAGCTCACTGCAGAGTGGACTGGATACGATCTACGCAGGAAGTCAGGAGCTTGCTGAGGGAACCGGAAAACTTTCTGATGGTGCAAAGACACTTTCCGATGGTGCAGATACTCTCTATGATGGTACAAAGACCCTGAATGACGGAATCGGCGAGCTTGCTGAGGGCGGAAGAAAGCTGAAGAACGGCAGCGGTGAACTGGCATCCGGAGCAGAGGAGCTTGCATCCGGAACAGCAACACTTGCAGAGGGAGCAGGAACTCTGGCTGACGGTGCAGATAAGCTGAAAGATGGTACAGACCGTCTCTATGACGGCACCGTGAAGCTTGCAGACGGAGCATCTGAGCTGTCATCCGGAAGCAATGAGCTTGCAGACGGAACCGTGGAACTCTACGACGGTGTCGGAGAACTTTCTGATGGTGTCGGAGAGCTGAAGGATGGCACCGTAGAATTTGTTGACAAGACAAGTGATATTGACGGTGAAGTGGATGACATGCTGGATGATCTGATCGATGAACTCGGCGGAATCGACTTTGTTCCGGTATCCTTTGTCTCTGAACAGAATGAAGAAATCGGTCTGGTACAGTTTGCCATGACAACTGAGGCGGTGAAGTCTCAGGAGGAGGAGACCGAGGTTTCCACAGAGCCGGAGACCGAGGAAAGTACTAAGGGAGAAGAAATTCTGGGCAGAGTAAAATCTCTGTTTCATAAGTAAGGAGCAGAAACTGGTATGGAAAAACTTTATCGCACCATTGTAAGAAATCCGAAAAAAATCATCGTATTCTTCTTCGCAATGGCGGTCCTGTGTGCTGTTTTAAGTACACATGTCGGTGTAAACTATGATATTAAGGATTATCTTCCGGAAACGACTCCGTCCACCATCGCGATCAATAAGATGAAGGAGGAGTATGACGGAGGTATCCCGAATGCTCGAGTGATGATTCAGGATGTTACGGTTGAAAAGGCACTGGAGTATAAAGAAAAACTGAAAGCGTGTGAAGGTGTTGACTCCGTAAACTGGCTGGATGATGCAGTAGACATCCTTCAGCCGATGGAGACACTGGATCCGGATGATGTGGAAACCTACTATAAGGATGGAGCAGCACTGTTTACCGTCACGATCGACGAAAACAAACTTCTGACGGCAGTACAGGAAATCCGTGAGGTAGTAGGTGATGAGAACTGTATGACCGGAGATGCGGTGGCAACTGCCATTGCAACCACCGGTACCGTCACAGAGGTTCAGATCATTGCAATCATTGCAGTTATTTTCATTCTGTTTGTGTTGACGATCACAACAGATGCCTGGATCGAGCCTGTGATCGTCATGCTGGGACTCGGAGTTGCCGTACTGATCAACTCCGGTACCAACCTGATCTTCGGAGAGATCTCCTTTGTAACCAATGCAGCGGGATCGATCCTGCAGCTGGCGGTCTCACTGGATTATTCTGTATTCCTGATCCACCGTTTTGAAGAGTGTCAGCAGGAGACCGCGGATGAGAGAGATGCGATGGTTGCAGCACTCTGCAAGTCGACCTCCTCTCTGCTTTCAAGTGGTCTGACCACGGTAATCGGATTTCTGGCTCTGGTCTTCATGCGTTTTAAGATCGGTCCGGATCTGGGTCTTGCACTTGCGAAAGGTGTGGCGATCAGTCTGATCACCGTATTTGTGTTCATGCCGAACCTGATCCTTCGCCTGAACAGAAGTCTGAAAAAGACGCATCACAAGAGCCTGATGCCTGAGTTTGTGAAATTCGGACATATCGTATGCCGTATGATGATCCCGTTCGTGCTGATCTTCTGCATTATGGTAGTGCCGGCATACCGTGGATCAAAGAGCAATACTTACTATTACGGTGCAGCCTATATCTATGGCAGGGGCACACAGTATGGTGATGACACCGCCAAGATCGAGGATATCTTCGGAAAGAGCGATACCTGGGTCGTTATGGTTCCGAGTGGAGACACTGCAAAACAGCAGGAACTCTCAGATGCACTGCATGAGATCCCTGAGCTGAAAAGCATGCTTTCCTATGTGGATACCGTCGGTGCACAGATCCCGGAGGAGTATCTGGAGCCTGACACACTGGCAAAGCTTGTCTCAAAAAACTACAGTCGTTTTGTGCTCACGATGGAGGCAGACACTGAGGGTGAGGCAGCGTTTGAGCTGGTAAAACAGGTCAGAGAAACCGTCAATAAATACTATCCGGACAACTTCTATATTGCAGGAAGCTGTGTCAGCTCCTATGACCTGATGGATACGATCACGGCAGATACTGTCAAGGTAAACGTGGTGGCGATCGGAGCCGTCTTCGTAGTTCTGCTGCTGACCATGAAATCACTCACTCTGCCGTTTATTCTCGTGATCAGTATCGAGAGTGCGATCTGGATCAACGTATCCATGCCGTTCCTTGCAGGAAAGGTCGCTTTCTATATCGCATATCTGATCATCAGTTCCATACAGCTTGGTGCTACCGTAGACTATGCGATCCTGTACACCGATCGATATATGGAGAATCGTGCCGAAATGTCAAAGAAAGAGGCTGTGGTACAGACCATTTCCTCTGTAACCGTTTCTGTACTTACCTCAGGATCTGTTCTTGCGGTAGTCGGATTCCTGATGGGTGTGATCAGTAAGCACGGCATCCTTTCAGAGCTCGGATACTTCCTGGGAATCGGAAGTCTGCTCTCCCTGGCAGTGGTATTCTTTATTCTGCCGGGACTGCTGTATCTGTGTGACTGGCTGATTCGACATACGACGAAGGGAATCTCCTTTAAGGTATAAAAATTTACAATAGCATTTTACAATTGATTTAACAGTGAGGTCTCTCGCGCAGACAACAGCATCTGCGGCAGATAGGCCTCACTTTCTTTTATCGGATGCTGACTGAGAAATTCCAGACAGTCCGGATCAGAGAGCAGCTCCTGGGTAAAGTAGGTGCCGGGCAGCGGTGAGTCCGCGGTTTTCAGAAAGCGATAGGCAGCTGCAAGCTGTTCAGTGAGAACGGCCTCATCCACAGACAGTGCCGGCATCTGTCCGGTATGCCAGATCTGCTCAAGGGTACGAACAGCAAGCTCTTCAAAATCTGCTTCCTGAGCACTGACCAGATGATTCTGCTGAATGATCTTCAGTGCTTTTCTGGCGGAGAGGATACGTTCTTCTGTGGCAGGCAGCAGTTCGCGGACACGCCTGTCAAGCAGAACACCCTCTTTCCATTTGAGAAAAAGCGCAGAGATCGCAGAAAATCTGTGAGCAGCTGCGGACATACAGCGGGAGAGCGGCTGATGTTCGAGGGAATCGGGGGTGGCACTGTTTCGGAACAGATCATAGTACAGCCAGAATTCGCGGGCGATCTCATCGTGCTGAAGATACTGCAGCATGAGTTCTTCACCGATCGGTTCGTGAGTTTCCTCATAGACTTCGAGAATGCAGGAGAGATCCTCCCAGCCACGGGCGGTGACGAACAGCTGGCCTTCCGGGCGGTCCTCAATGCGATAGAAATACTGCGGACAGGCAGTCAGAAAACTGATGATCGCAGGGTGGAGCTTATGTTCTCTGGCGTATTCCATCCAGCAGCCCAGATCAGCTTCGATCTCCATGTGCTTTACCCGGTCGAGGGTGGCCATGTCCAGCGACCGCACACTGCGGTTGTATTCCGGAGGATTGCCGGCTGCTGCAATGATCCAGCCTTCAGGTACGACATGAGTGCCAAAGGTCTTGTTCTGAAGAAGCTGCAGCATGACCGGGGCGAGAGTTTCAGATACACAGTTGATCTCATCCAGAAACAGAATGCCCTCCTCAGAGCCGTTGTCATAGATCGATGCGATCATTTCACTCATGGTATAGCGGGTGGCGGTATAGGATGCTCCGTCATGCCAGCCCTCAGAGAGCATGGGCAGACCGATCGCACTCTGTCTGGTGTGGTGCGTCATAGTATAGGAAACCAGACCGATCTGTTCCTGGTCGGCGATCTGAGCCATGATCGCGGTTTTTCCGATGCCGGGCGGTCCGATCATCAGGATGGGACGCTGTTTGTCCCGCGGGATCCGCAGACTGCCATCAGGTTTTCTGCTTCGATATGCGCGCAGAGTGCGCTGAATCTCCATTTTTGCGTCTTGAATATTCACGTCAGTTCCTTTCCAGATATTGATAATTCAGAACAAGCTTCCGACACCAGGAGGGGAGCTTTCTTTGTAAGATCTTTTCGTTCGGACCAATCATTGCGGTCTCAAAGGGCGGTTTCTTTTGAGGACAGATGCCGTCTCCGTCAGTGAAATACAGCAGTCCTTTTAAGCTGCGCAGTTTTCCGGTGCGGCACTGTTCGGCAGCGAAATCAAACACCGGAGTGAAATCAGTGCCTCCGCGTCCATGGATGTGGAGGTTTTCCTCATAGCGGATCCAGTCCTCGGCAGAGTGGATCCAGCAGACATCCTGCAGCATGGAATCGCACTGCAGGATACAGACATTCATCTGTCTGAAAAAGTTTTTTTGCTCAGTAAGTATTTTCCGTGTTTCCGCCATAAACGACAGCACCATCTCCTCGGTACAGGAACCGGAGGTGTCGACAGCGATCACCATGTCTCTGACGCGCGCAGTTTCCTGATATTCGAGGGTCTCGATCAGAGGAAGATTGCCGTACTGCTGCAGTCCGAAATGATAGGGGATCGGATCAATGCTGTCCGGATCGATCCGAAGATCCTCGCGGATCTCAGTAAAATTGCGCAGATAACCGCTGAAGTCATAGTACGCTTCGCGCCGGCGTCGGATCAGGTCCTTTCTGGAACCGGGAGCAGTGCCAAAGTGTGCATGATTTCCGGGAGCGATCCCCATACCCTCTGCGGACTGCTTCCAGAGAAGTCTTCGCTGCATGCACATGGTTTCTGCTTTTGCCCAGAAACGATGGTCGTCACAGGGCTGCACCTGAAAATCCGGCTGGGACGGAAGCTGATCCAGCTGAGTCTCTCTGACAGGGTAGTGATCAGAGTCGGCAGCAGTTTCAGGAAAAAAATAGCGAAGAAGATTTGCTGCAGCCAGATCTGCTGATGACCAGTCATCCGGAGCTGTCCTTTCAATATGAAAGAACAGGCAGTGAAGGATCATATGTACACAGTCATGGTATCCGCACTGTTCGGCATACCTGCGGGTAAACCCGGAACGGTCATAGTAGATGATGGAGCCGTCCGTTCCAAGCGGGTATGCCATGACAGACTCTTCAAATTCAAAGGAGAGCAGCGGCCTTCGAAGTGCTGGATATTTTGCACAGATACGATCCAGCCATACGGCGATCAATGCCGGTATGGGATCGGAAACAGGAGCAGTTACCGGATCTGTGCCAAGCAGGATCGCCGCCGCCTCAAAGGAAAGCTGCGGATGTTCCCGGAAGAACCTTTTGCGGTCTGCATCAGTGAGAAACGGAAGAAAGTTTTGCAGAAGAGGGTACTTCTCCTGTGCGGCAATGGAACAGAGTGCCGGATACCGGCGCTCCTTTAAGTACGCCGTGATCTCGGCCGGAAGAGCTTCCGCAGACTGCTCCAGACAGAGAAGTGCCAGCCTCAGTTTTTCATCTGCCCGCTGAGCACGATAAAAATTTTGTATTGTTGAAATCATAGTTGTATTGTATCATAGCTGGAATAAGCCAAGAAGAAAAAAACATCAGAAAAACGAAAACTAATAAAACATACATTGCCTATTGACGATATAGGAAATTGACAGTATATTAGATACATGGTTTTGTATAGTAGAAGCAGTCTAAATGGGAGTAGTTACATATGACATTACAGCAGTTGCGATACACAGTGATGATTGCAGACCTGAAATCGATGAACAAGGCGGCAAAAGCCCTGTTTGTCTCACAGCCTGCACTTTCTGCTACAATTAAAAGCCTGGAAGAGGAGCTCCATATTGAGATTTTTGCACGCAATAACCGAGGCATCGTTGTGACACCGGAGGGCGAGCAGTTTCTCAGCTATGCGAGACAGATGATGGAGATCAACGGACTGATCGAAGACCGCTTTGTGAATAACACATCGACTCAGAAAAAATTCAGTGTTTCGATGCAGCATTATTCTTTTGCAGTCGAGGCATTTATACGGCTGGTTCGTGAGATCGGTATGGAAGAATATGAGTTCGCAGTTCATGAGACAAAGACCGCAGAGGTGATCTCCAATGTAAAAACGGGACGCAGTGAGATCGGAGTTCTCTACACAAACGATTTTAATCGAAAATCACTGCAGAAAACCTTTTACGACAATGAACTGGAATATCTGCCATTGTTTAACTGCGGAATCTATGCATATATCAGTGAGAAAAATCCGCTTGCTGAAAAGAAGGTAATCACGTTTGACGATCTGAAGGATTATCCCTGCCTCTCTTTCGAACAGGGAGAGAATAATGCCTTTTATATGGCGGAGGAAGTATTCAGTACCTATGAATATGAGCGTACTGTCAAGGTAGATGACAGGGCAACGATGCTGAACTTGATGGTCGGCCTGAATGGATATACGCTCTGTTCCGGAATCATCTGCGAGGAATTGAACGGTGACGGCTATAAAGCTGTTCCGGTAGATACGGAAGAGATGATGGAGATCGGGTATATCAAACGGAAAAAGATGCCGCTGAGCAGGCTGGGTAAGAAATATCTCAGTATTCTGGAGAGCTATCGAGACATTTAATATTGGACAGGAGAGAAAACTATGAGTTATAAGATGGCGACACGATGTATTTACGGAGAGAAGAAACAGAGTTCCCTGGATAAGACAGGAGCGATCAGTTTTCCAATCTATCAGACTGCGACCTTTGAACATCCGGCAGTTGGACAGAGCACTGGCTTTGATTACAGCAGACTGCAGAATCCGACCAGAGAGAATGTTGAGAAGATCGTGGCATCGCTGGAAGGCGGTATCGATGCACTGGCATTTTCCTCAGGTATGGCAGCGATCACGACTCTGATGGAACTGTTTCATCCGGGAGATCACATTGTGACGGATCTGGATCTCTACGGTGGTGCGATCAGACTGTTCGATCATATTTCAGAGAAGAACGGACTGACCTTCTCACATATTCCGTTCCATGAGGAGAATGTGGAGGATTACATCAATGAGCATACAAAGGCGATCTATCTGGAGACACCGACCAATCCGATGATGAATGTGATCGATATCCGCGCGGTATCAGAGATCGCAAAGCGCCACGGACTGCTGCTGATCGTCGATAATACGTTCCTGACACCGTACTTCCAGAGACCGCTGGAACTTGGTGCTGATATTGTTGTCCACAGCGGAACAAAATTCCTTGGAGGACATAATGATACACTGGCAGGATTTCTGGTGACAGGTTCGGAGGAGATCTCAGAAAAGTTCCGTTTCCTGATCAAGACCGTTGGATCCGGCCTTGCCCCGTTTGACAGCTGGCTGATTACCAGAGGCATCAAGACCCTGCCGCTTCGTATGGAGAAGGCACAGGAAAATGCACAGGCGATCGTAGAGTTTCTGCTGTCGCAGAAAAAGGTATCCAAGGTCTACTATCCGGGCATCAAGGGCAGTGCAGGGTACGAGACCTGCAGAAAACAGGCATCCGGCTTCGGAAGCATGGTTACCTTTGAGGTGGAGAGCAGAGAGCTTGCACTGCATATCCTGAAAGAGACAAAGCTGATCCCGTTTGCGGAAAGTCTGGGCGGTACGGAGACACTGATCACCTATCCGACGACACAGACACATGCAGATGTTCCGGAAGAGATCAGGATCCGAAACGGTGTGACAGACCGTGTGCTGAGACTGTCAGCGGGAATTGAAGATAAGGAAGATCTGATCGAGGATCTGAAGCAGGCACTGGAAAGTTTTGAGGGGTAAATTATGAGTGAAAAAAATCTGGATTTTAATGCTGTCATTGATCGTAATCATACAGACTGTCTGAAATTTGACTTTGCAGTAAAGCGCGGAAAGCCTCAGGACATTCTTCCACTCTGGGTCGCAGATATGGATTTCAAGACCTCCAGCTTTGTACTGGAGGCACTTCAGGAGAGACTGGAGCACGGTATCTTCGGCTATACGGAGACAGATGACTCCTATTTTGAAGCTGTTGCAGGATGGCAGGAAAAGCATCATGGCTGGAAGGTGGAAAAAGAATGGCTGGTCAAGACCCCGGGTATCGTCTTTGCGATTGCCATGGCGGTGAAGGCTTACACCGCTCCGAAGGACGCAGTGCTTATCCAGCAGCCGGTCTACTATCCGTTCACCGAAGTGATCAGGGATAATGACAGAGAGGTAGTCAGCAGCAATCTGGTCCTTGGCGAGGATGGAAAATATCATATCGACTTTGATAATTTCGAGGAGAAGATCCGCAGCCATAAGATCTCTCTGTTTCTGATGTGCAGCCCGCACAATCCGGTCAGCCGTGTCTGGACCGAGGAAGAGCTGCGCCGTATCGGTGAGATTTGTGCGGCACACGGAGTGGTGGTAGTCAGTGATGAGATCCATGAGGATTTTGTCTTCGGAGAGCGCAGACACCATGTATTTGCAGATCTGGATGAGAGATTCCGTGAGTTCTCTATTACCTGTACTTCACCGGGAAAGACATTCAATCTTGCCGGACTTCAGGCGTCCAATATTTTCATCCCGAACGGGGAACTGAGAAAAAAATTCATCCATCAGATCCATGCAGCAGGCTACAGCCAGCTGAATACCATGGGTATCCTCGCAACCGAGGCAGCCTACCGATACGGTGAAGACTGGTACCGTGGAATGATGAGTTATGTGGAAGAAAATCTGAAATTCATGAGAGAATATCTGAAAGAGAAGCTTCCGCAGGTGAGAATGATCGAGCCGGAGGGAACCTATCTCGTCTGGGTAGACTTCAGAGGACTTGGATTAAAAGAGGAGGATCTGGAAGATCTGATCGTAAATAAGGCAAAAGTATGGCTGGATGCCGGAGCGATCTTTGGAGAAGCGGGAGAAGGCTTTGAGAGATTCAATGTCGCCTGCCCAAGAGAGACACTGAAGCAGGCACTGGATCAGATCAGAGATGCAGTTGCAGAGATTCTGTAAGACATAAAAGGGGTTGTGAAGAATTGACCTGAGATACTCCCTTCTGGGCAGACAAGTGAAATAATAAAACACTTGATACCTGGAAGGGAGTATTTTGTATCTGGAACTGAAATAAATCCTGAAAAAGATGCCGCTCCATGGAAGCAATATGGATGTGCGGGATATATTGAGATGCAGATTTCAGGTTACGGAAAAAAATAGGAAAAATAGAAGATAAATCCGTAAAACAGATGGTTTGAATGATCTGACGAAGCTTGTTGGACTATGATTTACGGAAGAAAAGCAAAACAAAGGTATATTTTACCGTAAATTATATGTGATAGACTCAAATTTTTTATAAAAATAAGAATAATCTGCTTGATTTTACGGAAAAAACATCTGACAACAGAAAAGTTTTCCGTAAATCTCAGCATTTGATCAGATAGTGAGATGGAAAACATAAAATTTTACGGATAAATTGAACTAATAGAGAAGATTTTACCGTAATCCATAGTTTGTAAGTCTTTAGACAAAGAAAAAGGGGCTGTGAAATAATAGTTCCATAAGAAAAGGCCATTCGGTCTTTGGTATTATGCCCTAAAAAGCAAAAAAGTAGGAGGCGTAGCTATTCGAGTGTTCGACTTGCTCCGCCTCCCTGAATGAGAGACTGGTTTTTCACGGTCCATTCTTGTGAGATCATTTTGATAAAATAATCATATCCGATCTAGATAAAATAATCATATCCGATCTGTTCCTGACGCTTATCCAAGATATCCTGAAGTGTGATATTGTCCAGATAATTATTGATCACGTCATAGAGTCCCTGCCAGATCGGAAGAGTCAGGCATTCTGCGGAGCGCTCACAGTCTATGGGGGTTGTCTCCAGGCAGGCAACCGGAGCCAGTCCGTTCTCAGTCATTCGCAGAATATCACCGACGGTATACTGGTCAGGATTCTTTGCAAGCATGTAACCGCCCTGAAATCCACGGTTTGCCTTTAAAAAATCACCTCTGGAAAGAATCAGCACGATCTGTTCCAGATATTTTTTAGAGATTCCCTGTCTCTGCGCCACGTCCTTCAATGCGACAAATCCATCATTTCTATGTTCTGAAAGATCGATCATCATACGCAGAGCATATCTTCCCTTTGTAGAAATCTTCAAGTTATACACCTCCCATCAATAAACCCATAATAACATATATTTAGTAGGTTTTCAAGACTGTATTTGTCCTGCAGTTGAATAGGAATTCGAAACTGCAAAACATTCAAAAGGATCATTAAAAATGAATATTTTGAATGATTGGATAAAAATAAATACAATCATTTTTGAAAAACTGTGTTATAATGATCGAAGTTACCATAGTTTATGTATTTTAAGAAAGGGAGAAATTATGAAGAGAAAAGTAGTTCTTGCAGCAGCTTTTGGTCTTACGATGAGCGCTCTGAGTGCCGGCTCCGTATCTGCATATACCGCAGGTACCTACACCGGAACGGCTGCCGGACGCAACGGCGATGTGACGGTAGAGGTTACCTTCACTGAGGATGCGATCGAAAGCATTAACGTAACTGAGCACGCTGAGACCGATGGAATCGGAACAAACGCTGTTGACCAGATCCCGGGTGCGATCGTGGATGCACAGTCTCTGGGTGTAGAGGCAGTGGCTGGTGCAACCGTAACTTCAGATGCCATTGTGAATGCAGTTGCTGACTGTGTTCAGCAGGCAGGCGGAGATGTTGAGGCACTGAAGAATGTCGAGGTGGCTGAGGCAGTTCCGACTGAGGAGGCAGCCCTGGATACAGATCTTGTCATCGTCGGCGGAGGCGGAGCAGGTATGACTGCAGCAATCAAGGCAGCAGAGTATGGCCTGGATGTTGTACTGGTAGAGAAGATGTCCTTCATGGGCGGTGCGATCTCTATCAGCGGAGGTAACCAGGTTGTCAGTGGATCTCAGATGCAGAAGGATCTCGGTGTGACTGACGATTCTGCAGAGAGCATGGTAGAAGACTTTATGGCAAACGGTGCCGGACTGAACGTACCGGAGCTGATCAACCTTTATGCTGAGAATGTCGGCGAGACCAGCGACTGGCTGCAGAGCATCGGTGTGACCTTCAATCTTGAGGGCGGTCTGCATTCTCTTGCAGAGTACTCTCATGACAGAGAGCTTGCATACGAGGGCAGCGGAGCAGGCGCAGCTGAGAATATGCGCAATCTGGTTGCAGCTGCAGGTACCAATGTGCTGCTGAATACCCGTGCTACAGAGCTGATCAGCGATGGAAACGGCGGTGTTGCAGGTGTGATCGCAAACGATGGCACCACTGTTTACACGATCAATGCAGATGCAGTACTTCTTGCAACCGGCGGATACGGCTACAACAAGGATCTCCTGCAGGGCGATCTGGCAAATGCACTGTACTACGGTCCGGTTTCCTCTACCGGTGACGGTCTGCTTATGGCTACTGCAGACGGAATCAACGCAGATACCCGTCTCCTTGAGTATGGAAAGCGTTATCCGAACGGAATCGAAGTATCCGAGGGTATCGCAAAGTCTACGATCAACGGAAACCTTAAGATCTGGAATATGGCTTCCGTACTTGTAAACGCAGAGGGTGAGCGTGTTGTGAACGAGAAGGCAAGCAACCGTACCATCCTTGAGACAGAGCTGGAGCAGACAAATCAGGAGCTTTTCCTGGTGATGGATCAGGAGACCTTTGATGTCTGGGCAGAGAATGTCGGCTATGATGTCAGCGAGTATCTTGAGGCAAACGGCAGCACCACTCCGGTATTCGGACACGGCGAGACCATCGAGGCAGCAGCTGAGGCAGCCGGCGTAAACGCTGAGGCACTTGCTGCAACTATTGAAAAATTCAACAGTTATGTAGAGGCAGGCGAGGATCCGGATTTCGGACGTGCAGCTGAATATCTGCAGAAGAGCTTTGGCGACGGTGAGTACTACATCGTTGAGCAGAAGCCTCGTTTTGCGACTACCATGGGCGGTCTGGTGATCGACACGGATCTTCAGGTGATCAATACCGACGGCAATGTGATCACAGGTCTGTATGCAGCCGGTGAGGTAGTCGGCGGTGTTATGGGTGATGATTCACCTTCAGGAGCAAATAACGGATGGGCAGTGACCTCCGGTAATCTTGCAGCACAGAGCATCGCAGCCTTCCTTGGTTCCGCAGAGGAAGTTGATCAGGCAGCATAAAAGTGCTGAAATAAAAAACAGGATATAAGAAGTCAGCCTGCAGAATGGGAGAGATCCTTTTCTGCAGGCTTTTTTCATGAATAGTCTTTTGCCTGCGATTCTCTTGACAGAACTGAAAAGAAAAAATACTATAAACAAGAAAGGGAGCTTCCTGTATAGTTTAAATAGTGGATATTGAAAATGAAAAATACCT
>JAUNAF010000052.1 GCA_030527715.1 Eubacteriales bacterium | reverse complement strand
GCGCAATTGGATCTTGGACATGGATCGGGACCGATGAATCATGCTTTTAACCTTACAGGCGAATACAAAAAGGAGGCTGATTGATATGACTACTGTTGAACGCTTGCTTGATGCTGCAAAAGAGATTTGGAACCGTTATTATGAACACCCCTTTGTAAAAAGTATCGAAGATGGAACACTTGAAAAAGAAAAGTTCCGTTATTACATCATTCAAGACTTTCTTTATTTGGAAGATTATGCAAAATCTTTTGCCATCGGCATTGCCAAAGCAAAAAGTGTTGAAACCACACAGATCTTCTCTGGATATATCAACCTTCTGACCGGGAGTGAAATGGATATCCACCACGGATATATGGGGAAATTTGGCGTCACTGAAGAAGAGCTTGCCAATACACCACGTGCCTTGGACAACCTTTCTTACACATCTTATATGCTTCGTGTTGCATATGAGGAAGGAGAAGCAGAAATCCTTACTGCAATTCTTTCTTGTGCATACAGCTATGAGCTAATCGCCAAGAATATGGTGAAGAATACGCCTGACTGCTTAAATCACGATTTTTACGGTGACTGGATTTCCGGATATGCCAGTGACAATTATTCTTGCGGTAATGCGGTACTGATTGATACACTTAATAAACTGACTGATAATTATACCGAACAGCAGTTAAAGCATCTTATCGATATTTTTGTTGCTTGTTCCAGATATGAGTACTTGTTCTGGGAGTTTTCATGGAAAATGAGTAAATAAACAAAAGTTTCCAGGGAGGGGCATCCTCTATCGTTATTTAATGTACCCTCCCGGGCTTTTGCCTGGGGGCATCGTTACATTGTACATTGTATCAATATCGTTTTCCAAACGGATGCACTAGACAAAAAAATATTATAATTAGCACTCACCTCTTGACAGTGCTAACAAACGGTGTTATAACAACGATAGAACAGAGGTAACAAATACTGAATTACCGATGTTAAATCTGACTTTGAGGGGAGGCGGCAGTATGAATGTCACGAAATTTACACAGAAATCACTTCAGGCAGTGCAGAATCTGGAGAAGATCGCATACGAATTCGGAAATCAGGAGATCGAACAGGAGCATCTTCTTTATGCATTGATGACGCAGGAGGACAGCCTGCTGGAGAAGCTGATCGAGAAGATGGAGATTCAGCCGCAGTATTTTAAGAATGGTATTGAGGCGGCGATCAATAAGAGAACAAAGGTATCCGGCGGGAATGCCTATATCGGCGCTGATCTGAATAAGGCTCTGGTAACTGCTGAGGATGAGGCAAAGGCGATGGGTGATGACTACGTATCGGTAGAGCATCTGTTTCTGTCTCTGCTGAGACACCCGAACAAGGCGGTGAAGGCGCTGTTTCAGGAGTATGGGATCACGAGAGAGAGATTTCTGCAGGCACTTTCCACAGTGCGCGGAAATCAGAGGGTGACGACCGATAATCCGGAAGCTACCTACGACAGTCTGGAGAAATACGGACAGGAGCTGGTGGCCAAGGCGAGAGCACAGAAGCTGGATCCGGTGATCGGCCGAGATGCTGAGATCCGAAATCTGATCCGCATTCTTTCCAGAAAGACGAAGAACAACCCTGTGCTGATCGGTGAGCCGGGTGTCGGTAAGACGGCAGTCGTTGAGGGACTGGCACAGCGTATCGTGCGCGGTGATGTTCCGGAGGGACTGAAGAATAAGAAGATCTTCTCCCTGGATATGGGTGCGCTGGTTGCGGGTGCAAAATATCGAGGTGAGTTTGAGGAACGTCTGAAGGCTGTGCTGGAGGATGTGAAAAACAGTGACGGTGAGATCCTGCTGTTTGTCGATGAACTGCATCTGATCGTTGGAGCAGGCAAAACAGACGGTGCCATGGATGCCGGAAATATGCTGAAGCCGATGCTGGCAAGAGGTGAGCTGCACTGTATCGGTGCAACGACTTTGGATGAGTATCGGAAATATATTGAGAAGGATGCAGCGCTTGAGCGAAGATTCCAGCCGGTCATGGTGGATGAGCCGACCGTGGAGGATACGATCTCGATCCTGCGTGGTCTGAAAGAGCGTTATGAGGTCTTCCATGGTGTAAAGATCACAGACGGAGCCCTGGTAGCGGCAGCAACACTTTCGGATCGTTATATTTCCGATCGTTTTCTTCCGGATAAAGCGATCGATCTGGTCGATGAGGCCTGCGCACTGATCAAGACAGAGATGGATTCGATGCCAACGGAGATGGATGAGCTGTCCAGAAAGATCACTCAGATGGAGATCGAGGAGACCGCGCTGAAGAAGGAGACAGACAAGCTCAGTCAGGATCGTCTGGAGACACTGCAGAAGGAGCTGGCAGAGCGAAAGAGTGAGTTCGCCGGCATGAAGGCGCAGTGGGAGAATGAGAAGACTTCTGTGGATAATCTGTCCAGACTGCGTGAGCAGATCGATGAGACCAACCGACAGATCGAGCTGGCTCAGCGTGAGTATGACCTGAATAAGGCGGCAGAGCTGCAGTACGGAGAGCTGCCGAAGCTGAAACAGCAGCTGGAGATCGAGGAGGAGAAGGTGCGTAATAAGGATCTTTCTCTGGTACATGAGAGTGTATCTGAGGATGAGATCAACCGCATTATCTCCAGATGGACCGGTATTCCGGTGACGAAGCTGACTGAGAGTGAGCGTAATAAGACCCTGCATCTGGCAGATGAGCTGCATAAGAGAGTGATCGGTCAGGACACAGCGGTACAGCTGGTGACGGATGCGATCCTTCGATCCAGAGCAGGTATCAAGGATCCGGGCAAACCGATCGGTTCCTTCCTGTTCATGGGACCGACCGGTGTCGGCAAGACGGAGCTTGCGAAGACACTGGCAGAGAGTCTGTTTGATGATGAGTCAAACATGGTGCGTATCGATATGAGTGAATATATGGAGAAGTATTCCGTTTCCAGACTGATCGGAGCTCCTCCAGGATATGTAGGCTATGAGGAAGGCGGACAGCTGACTGAGGCTGTGCGCAGAAAGCCGTATTCTGTAGTACTGTTTGATGAGATCGAGAAGGCACATCCGGATGTATTCAACGTTCTGCTTCAGGTGCTGGATGACGGCCGTATCACGGATTCTCAGGGCAGAACCGTGGATTTCAAAAATACGATCCTGATCATGACCTCCAATATCGGTTCCTCCTATCTGCTGGAGGGCATCTCCGAGGACGGCAGTATTCGTCCGGAGGCTGAGAAGATGGTAATGAACGATCTGCGAGCAAGCTTCCGTCCGGAATTCCTGAACCGTCTGGATGAGATCATCATGTTCAAGCCTCTGACGAAGGACAACATTGAACATATCATTGATCTGATGATGAAGAGTCTGAATGAGAGACTGAGTGATCAGGAACTGAGTCTGTCATTGACAGCATCTGCGAAGGAGTATATCATTGAGGGCGGATATGAGCCGATGTACGGTGCAAGACCGCTGAAGCGATTCCTGCAGAAAAACGTGGAGACACTGGCTGCCCGTGAGATCCTTTCCGGAGAAGTGCGAGGCGGTGACACGATCGTGATCGATACTGACGGGGATAAGCTGACTGCTTCCGTGCAGAGGGTCGAATGATCAACTGACCAGAGAGGAGTAGAAAGGATGTTACCCAAGGATCCGGTGATGCTGCTGAGCTATATCAACACACAGCTGAGAGATTTCTATCCGAGCCTGGAGGCTCTGGGAAAGGGACTTGACGTGGATGTTGAGGAGATAAAGAAAAAGCTTTCCGAGATAGACTATGAGTACGAGGAGAGCAGTAATCAGTTTAAGTAGAAAAATGGCTGCCGCACCTGTCATGATACAGATGCAGCAGCCATTCGCTTACGTTAGGAAAGTTTATGGATCTTTTCTTTGTAGATCCTTTTCAGGAAGTAGGTGCTCAGCAGCAGGGATACGACCTCTGCGATATCAAAGCTCCACCATACCATATGAAGTCCGCCGAGCTTTGCCAGAATAAAGGCTGCCGGAAGCAGGACGATCAGCTGACGTGCCAGAGACACGATCAGGCTGTAGACGCTGTTGCCGAGTGCCTGGAAGACAGAACCGACGATGATGCAGTAGCCGGCTACCAGGAAGCTCAGACTGATGGTTCTCAGTGCAGGTACACCGATCTCCAGCATGGTCTCAGATGCATTGAACAGCAGAAGCAGCTTGTCCGGAAACAGCTGGAAGGCCGCCAGTCCGAGGAGCATGATGCAGATGGCGATCGCAACACCCAGCTTGATGGTCTGTGTGATACGTTCCGGCTTGCGTGCACCGTAGTTGTAGGCAATGATCGGGATGATGCCGTTGTTCATACCGAAGACCGGCATGAAGGCAAAGCTGTTGAGCTTGAAGTAGACACCGAAGACTGCGGTTGCCGTAGTGGTGAACTGCAGCAGGATCTTGTTAAATCCAAAGGTCATGACGGAACCGATGGCCATCATGATAATAGACGGGATACCAACCGCATAGATGATGCGGATGACACGTCCGCTCGGACGGAATCCCTTGAAATTCAGAGAAATATCGGTATTTTTGCGAAGGTTGAAAATGATGGCGAGGACCGCTGCCAGCATCTGTCCGCCGACAGTTGCGATTGCGGCACCTGCAACGCCCATTTTCGGGAATCCGAACATTCCGAAGATCAGGATCGGATCCATGATGATGTTGAAGATCGCACCGGTTCCCTGAGTGATCATGGAATAGAAGGTGCGGCCGGTTGCCTGCAGAAGACGCTCAAAGGTCATCTGGAAGAACAGACCAAAGGAACAGATACAGATGATCTCCATATACTGGACACCGAACTCGATGATCTCAGTGTTATCTGTCTGAGAGGCAAAGAACGGTCTGGAGATCAGCAGGCCGACAAGTGCGAAGACGATGTAGCTTAACAGGGCAAGAAAAACACCGTTTTTTGCAGCGCGGCTGGCTTCCTTCGGATTCTTTTCTCCAAGGCTTCTGGAGAGAAGAGCGTTGATACCGACTCCGGTACCGGAACCGACAGCGATCATCAGATTCTGGATCGGGAATGCCAGAGATACTGCGGTCAGAGCAGATTCGCTGATCTGAGCTACGAAGATACTGTCAACGATGTTGTACATGGCCTGAACGAGCATGGAGATCATCATTGGCAGAGACATTGAGACGAGCAGTCGGGGAATGGGCATGGTACCCATCTTGTTTTCACGTGCGTTTGCTTCCATTCGATTCAAATTTCTCCTTTATAAATCCTAGAAAAAACAGTAAAACAACAAAAAAATGAGAAATACACTGCCTGAAATACCGGATCTGTGCCGGCAAATAAGGAAAAGCGTACGGTATCCTATTATATATAGCAAATGTCTGCTTGTCTACAAATGTTTTGCAAAATATGAAAATACAAGTTATACTATAAAAGCATGCAGAATGGGGGCATTTCTGCGGCAGGAATTGTGTCAATGAAAAGGAGATTTCGACAATGGAGAAGGATTACACAACAGTCAGAAGAATCCTGGCAGTCGTTGCACTCGGACAGATGGTGGCAGCGCTTGGCCTGATGGCTTATGGACTGACAAAACTGGGGCTGAACACAACACAGAGCAGTATCATCATGGCCTGCTCACTGACCTTATATTGGGTACTGATGGATATTCTGGAGCCGAGGATCACGCACCGTTTTGACGGGATCGTTCCGGAGCAGAAGACGGCGTACTACAAATTTATTGGACTGGATCTGATCGGATATATCGGTATTCTGGTATTCCTGTTCAGCATGGGCGGAAATCAGTCCACAGGTCTGATCGGAGCAGTCGTTTTTGCGGTAGTGATGAAACCGAAGAGAACCAATCAGAATATTTTCTATGGAATTGAGCCGATTCCGGGAACGGAAGAGGAGGAAGAGCCGGAAGAAACTGAAGAAGCGGAAGAGCCGGCTGAAATAGAAGAGGATAAATAAACATGGATTTATTTGACTATATGAGGGAGACAAAGCTGGAGCAGGAGTCTCCGCTGGCCTCCAGGCTTCGCCCGCGCACGATCGAGGAGGTCGTGGGGCAGGAGGAGATCCTGGGCAGGGACAAGCTGCTCTATCGCGCGATCAAAGCGGATAAGCTGGGGTCGGTGATCTTTTACGGTCCTCCGGGAACCGGCAAGACTACGCTGGCCAAGGTGATTGCCAATACCACCAGTTCAGGCTTTACGCAGATCAATGCGACCGTGGCTGGTAAAAAGGACATGGAGGAGGTCGTCCGTACTGCAAAGAATGATCTTGGAATGTACGGAAAGAAGACGATTCTCTTCGTGGACGAGATCCACCGCTTCAACAAGGGACAGCAGGATTATCTGCTTCCGTTCGTGGAGGACGGAACCCTGACCCTGATCGGAGCAACGACGGAAAATCCCTACTTTGAGGTGAACGGGGCTCTGCTTTCCCGTTCTGTGATTTTTGAACTGAAGCCGCTGAAAAAAGCGGATATCCGTATCCTGATCGAGCGTGCAGTTTACGATCAGGAGCGGGGCATGGGCAGCTATCACGCGGTGATCGACGATGATGCGGCGGAGTTTCTGGCAGATGTTGCAGACGGCGATGCGAGAGCTGCGCTCAATGCCGTGGAGCTTGGCGTGCTGACGACACCGAGGAGTGAGGACGGAAAGATCCACCTCACGCTGGAGGTCGCATCCGAGTGTATCCAGAAGCGGGTGATCCGCTATGACAAGACCGGGGACAACCATTACGATACGATCTCTGCATTCATCAAAAGCATGCGCGGATCGGATCCGGATGCAGCGGTCTACTATCTTGCGAGAATGCTGTACGCCGGAGAGAGCGTCACCTTTATCGCACGCAGAATCATGATCTGTGCTTCTGAGGATGTGGGCAATGCAGATCCGCAGGCTCTGCAGGTCGCGGTATCCGCCTCTCTCGCAGTTGAGCGGGTCGGAATGCCTGAGGCGCAGCTGATCCTTGCACAGGCGGCGATCTACGTGGCCTGCGCACCGAAGAGCAATGCCTGCACCAATGCGATCTTTGCAGCGCTTGACTCGGTGAAAAATACAAAGGCGATGGTTCCGCCGCATCTGCAGGATGCCCATTATCATGGGGCGGAGAAGCTGGGGCACGGCGTGACCTATGAGTACGCGCATGATTTCCCCAAGCATTTTTCAAAGCAGCAGTATCTGCCGGATGCGATCCGCGATCAGCGTTTCTACACGCCGACACAGCAGGGTTATGAACAGAAGATCAAAGACTACCTGCAGTGGGTCAGAGAATAGGAGAAGGAAAAAATGAAGGATTCCAAGACTTTATATAAGCTCATTATTTTATATCTGATGGATAAAGTGGACTTTCAGATTTCCAATGGTCAGATCTGTGCGTTCTTTGCAGATGTAGAGTACACAGATTACTTTACCGTGCAGCAGACCATTGCGGATATGCTGGATTCCGGATTCCTTACCAAAACCAAGGTGCGCAACACCACGCACTATGAGATGACGGAAAGCGGAAGAGAAACACTCCGCTACTTCGGAGATGAGATCTCCACAGCAATTCAGAATGATGTAGTGAATTATCTGAAGAAGAACAAGCTCAAGATGCGCAACGAGAATTCGGTGATCGCAGATTACAGCAAGATCGGGGAGGATTCCTATATCGCAAGACTGCAGGTAAAGGAAAAGACAGAGATGCTGGTGGATCTCTCCATCAGCGTTGCGACAGAACGGCAGGCGATCCGTATCTGCGATCAGTGGCAGAAGAAGAATGTGGAAGTTTATCAGTATCTGATCAAAGAGCTGCTGTCCTAGAACAGACAGGATACTTTCGGGTGAACGAAATCCGGAAGAAGGCTTGCCAGAACGTAGAAAAAGGAATAAGATGGAAGCGATTTCCAACAATAAAAAGAAGAATAGAGGTAAATAATTATGATGGATATGAGAAATACAAAGAAAAAACGTGTGATTGCATCTGTGATCGCAATTTTACTGATCGCGGCTATGGTCGTGACTGCATTTATCGGTGCATTTTTATAAGATCAGCAGGATAGTAGGTAAGAGCGTATGAGAATAAAAAGAAAAGCAGCGGTCGGTATGACGATGGCTTTTCTCGGTATGTCTTCCCTGACAGCTTTTGCCGAGGATACGATCGGTTCCGGCATTTCGATCGAGGGGATCAGTGTGGAAGGAATGACATTTGAGGAAGCACAGCAGGCAGTAAAGTCCAAGGTGCAGGAGATGCTGAATTCCACGATCGAGGTACAGGTAGGAGAAGATCAGATCACAGCGACGGCTGTGGATTTCGGACTGCAGTGGAAAAACCGTGATGTGGTGCAGGAGGCGATGAAACTTGGCAATTCCGGAAATCTGATCAAAAGATATAAGGATGAGCGGGATCTGCAGAGAGCACCGAAGGAGATCTCTCTGGAGTTTTCCGCGAATGAAGAGGATGTAAAAGCCTTTATCGAGGGAAACTGTCTGCAGTTTGAGCGCGAGGCACACGAGGCGAGCATCACCTCAGACGGTGCGGGCGGTATCAATATGATCCCGGGAGAGAGCGGACAGTCTGTCAATGTCTCTGCCTCCGTGGATGCAGTGATGAACTATATTTCTGAAAACTGGCAGGGCGGCGGTTCTGTCGAGCTGGCAGTGCAGGTGGAGGCTCCGCGCGGCAGTGCTGAGGATCTGGAGACGATCACAGATCTGCTGGGTACCTACACGACCTACTATGGTTCCACAGAAGGAAGAAATATCAACGTAGAGCGTGGTGCAGAGCTGATCAACGGATATATCGTCTGGCCGGGAGATTCCTTCTCCGTCTGCGATCATCTGGTACCGTTCAATGCGGAAAACGGCTATGAGCTTGCCGGCGCTTACGAGGAAGGACGTGTGGTGCAGGAGTACGGCGGAGGTATCTGCCAGGTATCCACCACTCTGTACAATGCACTGCTTCGTGCAGAGATCGAGATCGATGAGCGCCACAATCACACCATGAGCGTCAGCTATGTGCCGACTTCCATGGATGCTGCGATCGCAGAGGGCGTGATGGATCTGATCTTTACGAATAACAAGGAAACACCGATCTTTATCTCAGGCTATGCCTACGGCGGTGAACTGACCTTCTCGGTATGGGGAAAGGAAACCAGACCGGAGGATCGCTATATTGACTTTTATTCAGAGACACTCAGTACGATCGAGGCACCTTCGACCGTGCAGCTCTATGCGAGAGATGATCAGCCGGTCGGCTATTTTTCACAGGTACAGTATGCTGCAGCGGGAAGTACCGCGGCAATGTACAAGACGGTGAGCTATAACGGCGAGATGACGACGGAGCAGATCAACACCAGCACATACAATGCGACAGCAAGTTCCTACGAGGTGGGAACGAGCGGCGCAAGCCAGAGTCTGCTGAATGCGGTGTACTCCAATGATCTGGCCTCAGCACAGCTGGCAGCGACCGGAACTGCACCTGCGGGTACAGGAACGACGACAGAGACGAATGCGTCGGCTGACGGTGAGAATACCGGAACAAGTGAGAATACCGGCACAGGTGAAAATGTCTCAGGAGAGAATAACGGCGAAAACGGAGCTGCCGACGGCACTCAGACGCAGCAGGAGAATACTGCTTCCTATGAGACAGATGCCGCCGGAGGCTACTACATGGATACGGATTTCGGTGAGGTCTATGTTCCGGGAGATGCCGGTGAGAATACGAACGATTCGTACTAGGAAGTCAATGATTAAGGATAGAAACTATGAAAATGAGAATCGGTAAATTATCGGAAAACGCCTGGAAGCGTTCGATCGGAAAATATACGAAGACTGCGGATCCGAAGGTGATCGCAGGACCAGGGATCGGACAGGACGCGGCGATTCTGGATATTTCTGGCAGCAGCAGACTTGCCGCTGCGGAGGAGACGGCTGTGCTCAGGACGCCTCAGGATGTCCGCACAGCGATCTGCCATGCGGCAAACAATCTGTGGTGCCGCGGTATTGCCCCGGAGGCAGTGATGCTTGCGGTAACTGTGGGCGATGAAGAGGAGGAGAGCTTTCTGCAGGAGATCATGCGGGAGGCGGCAGCAGTCTGCAAAGAGCAGAAAATGGCTGTTCTCGGAGGTCACACACAGGTACAGAAGGGAATGAAAAAGCCGCAGATCTGTGTGACGGCACTTGGTACTTCTGCGGAGACGACCGCAGACAGCCTGCGTATCCGTCCGGATCTGGATCTGGTGATGACCGGTCATGCCGGAAGAGAGGGAATCGCGCTGCTGGCCCGTCAGGAGGATCAGCGTCTGAGAAAGCAGTTCCCGGCAGCTATCGTGGATGCGGCACAGGAATTCGATCGGGAGATCCTGGAGGCTGATGCTGCAAAGACGGCACTGGCACACGGTGCAGCAGCAATGCATGATATCAGCCGCGGCGGTGTCTTCGGAGCTCTGTGGGAATTTGCCCAGAGCGGTGAGGTAGGACTGGAAGTGGATCTGAAAAAGATCCCGATCCGCCAGGAGACGATCGAGATCAGTGAGATCTTTGGATGGAATCCGTATCAGCTGCTCGGCGGCGGACTTCTGATCGCCTGTGAGCAGGGATCACAGCTGGTGGAAAAACTGCGTCAGGAAGGAATTCCTGCCGTACAGATCGGTCATACGACTGCAGAGGCGCAGAGGGTACTGAACAACGGTGAGGACCGCAGATTCATGGACAAACCGGCTGCAGATGAGATCGAGCGCCTGGAGGAGACCGTCAGGCATGATGAGAAGGCTGTGCTCAACATTGTGCTGTTTGAGCCGGAGATCCCTGCAAATACCGGCAATATCGGACGTACCTGTGTTGCGACCGGTGCAAGGCTGCATCTGATCGAACCGCTGGGCTTTCGACTGAATGAAAAGTCGATCAAGCGTGCCGGCATGGATTACTGGGAACATCTGGACGTGACGAGATATCTGGATTTTGCGGATTTTATGGAAAAAAATCCGAATGCAAAGATCTATATGGCGAGCACAAAGGCACCGCGTTCCTATACGGAGGTGCAGTTTGAGCCGGACTGTTTCATTATGTTCGGAAAGGAAAGTGCGGGAATTCCGGAAGAGATTTTACTTGAGCATCAGGATACGGCGATCCGCATTCCGATGCTGGAGGATATCCGTTCCCTGAATCTGGGAAACTCCGTTGCGATCGTTCTCTACGAGGCACTGCGTCAGAACGGATTTTCACAGATGCAGGAAAAGGGACACCTGACCAGATATGAATGGAAATAAGCTGATTGATCAGTCAGCAGAAAATTTATAACCGACACCCCAGACGGTGGTAAGAGACCATGATGCGTGGTCTCTTATTTTTTGCCTGATTCTCTTGATGTGGACGTCCACAGTGCGCGCATCACCGACGTAATCATAGCCCCAGACAAGATCCAGCAGCTGTTCACGTGTAAATACGCGGTTCGGAGAAGAGGCGAGGCAGTACAAAAGCTCGAGCTCCTTCGGGGGCATGGCGATCTTCTGTCCCTCATATATGACAGAGTAATTTGTCAGGTTGATGATCAGATCCGGATAGGCGACAACGGCATCCGTATCGCGGACACTGCTGCGCTCGGCAGGATTTTCAAAACGGCGAAGATGAACACGGATGCGGGCACTCAGCTCGCCGAGATGAACAGGCTTGACCATATAGTCATCCGCACCACAGTCCAGCATCCGGATCTTATCCTCAGGAGAATCACTCTGCGCGAGGATCAGGATCGGAACATTGCTGACCCTGCGCAGTTCCTTGCAGACATTGTAGCTGTCGATCTGCGGCAGAGTCATGTTTAAAAGCACCAGACTGGGTGACCAGGAAGAGAACTCCTGCAGAGCAGAAGAGCCTTCCAGATAGACCTGTACACGATAACCTTCTTTTTTCAAATGTGCAGACAGCTGCTTCAGCAGCTTCACATCATCGTCGATAAGCATGATTTTTTCTTCCATAATTTAATGTCCCTCCATGATGTCGATTCCGGACGGCTCCCCGTGAGACCGTCTGGAACTGGATTTGGTCAATTGCTTATACTTATGGTTATTTAAAAGTTACAATGGTAACCCCGGCATCGCCCTCACCGAACTCGCCGAGACGGAAAGAAGCAACATGCTTCTGACGACGAAGATAGTTATGCACAGCTTTTCGCAGAGCGCCTGTTCCCTTGCCGTGTACGACACGTACGCTCGGCATATGAGAAAGATAGGCATCATCCAGATACTTGTCCAGCTCAGCGACCGCTTCATCGGTCGTCTTTCCGAGCAGATTGATCTCGATGCCGACGGAAGAGGACTTGGACATTTTGATCTTTCCGCTTCCTGTCTGGCGGCTGTGCTTCGGTGCAGTTTCAACATCCGGGATCAGTTCCAGATCTCTGATGTTGACCTGGGAGCGGAGAATACCCATCTGCACGAAGAGATCACCCTTGGCATTCGGCAGCTGGCTGACGGTTCCTTTCAGATTCATGCTCAGAACACGGACGCTGTCTCCAAGGTGCAGATCCTCCGGACGCAGTTTTTTCGACTGGCGGACTTCCTGCTTCAGAGTAAGATTTTTTTCGACTTTATTCATTTTCTCGCGAAGGCGGGTACGTTCCTGCTCCATGGCTTTGGAATTGATACCTTCCTTCCCGAATTTATTGAAGTTTTTGATCGTAGTATCGGCAACTTCCTTCGCTTCACGCAGAATGGTATGTGCCTGCTCATTTGCTTCACGCAGGATCTTCTCGCGCTGAGCTTCGATGGATTCCTGCTTCTGCTCCAGACGTTTTTTCAGGGTCTCGATCTCCTGCTTGTAGCGGTTGATCTCCTCCTGCTCACGCTCAATGGTGATACGGCTGGTTTCCAGATCGCTGATGACAGACTCAAAATCCTCATCCTGCTGGCTGAGCTGTTCCTTTGCCTCCTCGATAATGTCCTCCGGAAGACCGAGCTTTGCGGAGATCGCAAAGGCGTTACTCTTTCCGGGAACACCGATCAGCAGACGGTAGGTCGGACGCAGGGTCTCCACATTGAATTCGCAGGAGCCGTTTTCCACACCGTCGGTGGTAAGTGCATAGACCTTCAGCTCACTGTAGTGGGTGGTCGCCATTGTGCGGATACCGCGGCGCTTCAGACTGCTCAGGATGGAAATCGCCAGTGCAGCACCCTCAGTCGGGTCGGTACCTGCACCAAGCTCATCGAAAAGTACCAGAGAACGCTCATCCGCCTTTGCCAGAATATCTACGATATTTGTCATATGCGCGGAGAAGGTACTCAGACTCTGCTCGATGCTCTGTTCATCACCGATGTCGGCAAACACATCATCGAAGACAGACAGCTCTGAATGATCGAACGCCGGGATATGAAGTCCGGCCTGACCCATCAGAGTGAAAAGACCTACGGTTTTCAGGGAAACAGTCTTACCTCCGGTATTCGGACCGGTGATGATCAGAAGTGAAAAATCATCGCCGAGGCGGATATCGATCGGAACCACCTTCTTCTTGTCCAGCAGAGGGTGGCGTCCCTTCTTGATACGGATGATGCCGCGGTCATTGAAATCCGGCTCCGTACCGTTATAGGATTTGGAAAGCATGGCGCGGGCAAAGATGAAATCCAGGTTGGTCAGCAGTACCTGATCATCGTAGAGCACCTCTGCATACTCTGCAGCGCGCTCGCTCAGACCGGACAGGATGACCTCGATCTCTTTCTCTTCCTTGAGCTCAAGCTCTCGCAGTTCATTATTTAAACGAATCACCGCCATAGGTTCCACGAAGAGTGTGGAGCCGGTGGAGGACTGATCGTGGATCATGCCCTGTACCTGACTGCGGTATTCTGCTTTTACCGGCAGACAGTAGCGGCCGTTTCTCATGGTGACCACCGGATCCTGCAGATAGCTGCGGGCGGAACCGTTTACCATGGAATTCAGCTGTGCATGGACACGATCATTCATCTGTCCCATCGCACGGCGGATACTCTTCAGTGTCGGGCTGGCATCATCACTGATCTCATCCTCGGACAGGATGCAGCGGCGAATCTCATTTGCCAGAGAAGAAACCGGCTGCAGAGCTTCAAAGAGTGCATCCAGAGCATCAGGCTCGGCATCTGCCTGTTCCTTGCGGGAATAAGATTTTACTCTCGCCGCAACGTCCAGCAGCTTGCAGATACGCAGCAGATCAGCAGGACCTAAGACACCGCCGACCTCCAGTCGCTTGATGGCTCCCCGGATATCGGAAACACCGGAGAATGAGATGCTGCCCTTCTGATAGATACGGGAAAGAGCAAGGCTGGTCTCATGCTGCAGTGTGCGGACCTCCTCCAGATTGGTGGATGGAAGCAGTTGTCTGCAGAGCTCACGTCCCGGAGCGGACCCCGCATGCTCGATGAGCTGGTCGATGATTTTCTGATATTCAAGTGTTCGTAATGCTTTTTGATTCATAAACCCCTCTTAAGATTGCTGAGTTGTGCCGTACACCGCCGGCAGAACCCGTTTTTTCCCATTTTTGGGAATCAAGCTTAGTATAGCATATGAATTTTTTTCTATCAAGAAAGCATTCAAATCTTGTGATAAAACAAGGCAGAGGTTATAATAGGGGGCAGATTTGCAAAATGAAGCAGAAAGAGGAGCAAAAATATTTATGAAATATATTGAGAAACTTAAAGAGGGTGACCGTTTAAACGGAATTTATCTCTGCAAATACAAGCAGGCGGCTGTGACAAAGAACGGCAAGAATTACGAAAATGTAATTCTTCAGGACAAGACCGGCACGCTGGATGCAAAGATCTGGGAGCCGAATTCCAGCGGAATCGATGATTTTGATGCGATGGACTACATCGATGTCACCGGTGAGGTCACAAATTTTCAGGGTACACTGCAGGCAAGCATCAAGCGTGTGCGCAGAGCTTCTGAGATCGAGTACGATCCGGCAGACTATCTTCCGGTCAGTGAGCGCAATATCGCTGAAATGTATAAGGAACTTACCGATCTTCTGCTGACCGTGGAAAACACTTATCTGAAGCAGCTGATCGATATGTATTTTATCAGCAATGAGTCTTTTGCAAAGGCATTTCAGTTCCATTCCGCAGCAAAATCCGTACATCATGGATTTGTCGGAGGACTGACGGAGCATACGCTTGGCGTCGTAAAGCTCTGTGATTATTACACCAGACAGTATCCGATGCTGAACAGAGACCTTCTGCTGACCGCCGCAGCGTTTCATGATGTAGGAAAGCTCAAGGAGATCTCCACCTTCCCGGAGAATGACTATACCGATGACGGACAGCTGCTCGGTCATATCTTCATGGGTGCAGAGCTGGTGCGTGCGAGTGTGCGCAGAATCAGCGGCTTCCCGAAGAAACTTTCTTCCGAACTCTGCCACTGCATCCTGGCTCATCACGGAGAGCTTGAGTACGGTTCACCGAAGAAACCGGCACTTGCAGAGGCCATGGCGCTGAATCTGGCAGACAATACCGATGCAAAGATGGAGACCTTCCGCGAGATCTTAAAGGGAGCAGGAGACAACAACGGCTGGCTGGGATACAACCGCCTGCTGGAGTCAAATATTCGCAAGTCCAGCTGCTAAAAGGTATAGCTGATGGATGTCTGATGGGCTTTTGAGCAGTATCTGACCGGTTTTGACCGGCATCTGCAAAAGCTGTCAGACAAAAACACCGGCAGATCAATGGCTGGCAGCGTTTGACCTGGCGGATCTATCGCAGATACAGCGGAAAACAGGAAAAAACAGAATCCCGCTGTAGTTAAATTATCGGATGCATCGAAAATGGAAAAAAAGCAGGATCCCGCTGTATATTTGTTCGAAAAAGACGGCCGGAATACAGCGGAAAACGAAAAAAAGCAGAATCCCGCTGTATATCTGTTCGGAAAAGACGGTCGAAATACAGCGGAAAACAGGAAAAAACAGCATTTTGGTGCAGATGAAATATAAAATACAGCGGAAAATAAGAAAAGACGAGAATTCGGTGTATCCCCAAAGCAATTGTCCTGACTGCGGATCCGTCAGGAGATAAGTTATAAGCTTGACCACGAGATAA
>JAUNAF010000007.1 GCA_030527715.1 Eubacteriales bacterium | reverse complement strand
TAATCTCCCGTACCGGTTCGATTCCGGTCTGCGGCAGACAAAGCTTCAAATCAGAAATTCTGGTTTGGAGCTTTTTCTTTTTGTGCTATACTGGAAAGGTAAGCAGAAGAATCTTTTATCCCAGTGAGGTCACAGATATGAATATTAATTTCAAGAAAGAGGAGAGACTGCTGAAGGTTGGAATCTTAGGCTGCGGCCAGATTTCACAGGCAGCACATCTGATCGGTGTAACAAAATCAAGAAATCTGCATTTGCAGGCGATCTGCGATGCATCTGAAGAACTCTGCAGCAAGATGGCAGCGATCTACTCCCCGGACAGGGCGTATACAGATTATGAGGAGATGCTCGCGGACCCTGAAGTCGAAGCTGTAATTATCGGCATCGGAGATCAGTTTCATGTTCCCTGCGCAAAAAAGGCAATTCTCGCAGGAAAGCATGTCTTTGTCGAAAAGCCGATGGGAGTTTCGATAGAAGAATGTGAGGAGCTGGATCAGCTTGCGAAAGAAAACGGACGGAAGCTTCAGGTCGGTCATATGAAGCGCTACGATGAAGGCATCAGTTTTGGAAAAAAATTCGCAGATGAAAAACTCGGTACACCTACAACTTATAAAGGATGGTACTGTGACAGTATCGGACGTTATACACTGACAGACAATGTGCAGCCGGTCATCTGCTCTGGCGCAGGTGCGATCAAGCCTGCAGGAAATCCAAAGGAAATTCTGGATCATTATTATCTGCTGGGACACGGTTCGCATCTGTTTGATACCGCCCTCTATATGGCTGGTCCGATCCGTGCAGTTTCCGCACGTTATGTACACAGTGAAAAGCAGCATTCCTGGCTGATCGACTGTGAGTTCGAAAACGGAGTGATCGGAAACCTGAATCTGATCGTGTCCATCGCAGAACTCTGGCATGAGGGATTCGAATATTACGGAACAAAGGGAACCGTATTTGCAAATACATTCAATCCCTGGGAATTCAGAAGCAGTGAAGTAGACTGTTTTGACGCAGAGACGCAGACCAGAGTACGACCGGCAGCTTTCGACGGTCAGTTTTATCGAAGAGAGCTGGAAGGATTTGCAGATACTGTGCTGTATGATGCACCTTATACCGGCGCAACGGCGGAAGATGGTATCATGGTAATGAAAGCACTGATCGCGACTTATCAGTCAGTTCAGCAGCATGGGGCGTGGATCTTACTGAAGGATGTCAAAGGGGGATTATAAAGATGGAGATCGGTGTTTTTTCGAGAACCTACCACTGTACGGAGGTGGAAAAGACATTTCAGCGGATGCAGGAGGATGGTATTTTTCATACACAGTATAATTTTCAGAATGCAGGTCTGACACCTCTCCCGGAGAAGATTCCGGAAAAGCTGCTTCTGCAGATACGTCACTCCGCAAGAGAATCCGGAATCGCGCTGGATGTGCTGACGGGCACCTTCAATATGATCGATCCGGAGAATGACAGAAGAAAGAAGTCGATCGAGCAGTTTCGGCTTCAGTGCTATGCTGCGGCACAGCTTGAGATTCCGGTGGTCTCACTCTGCACAGGTTCCAGACACCCAAAAGACAAGTGGACCTGGGATGATCAGAATCTCACAGATGCAGCCTGGAGTGATTTGCTGCGCACGACAGAGGCGATCCTGAGAATCGCAGAAAAAGAAGGGGTTGTGCTTGCGTTTGAGACAGAGCCATCCAACATTATCAACACACCGGAGAGAGCGAGAAAATATCTGGATGAATTTCAGTGTCCGCAGCTGAAAGTGATCATGGATGCTGCGAACCTGTTCCGACCGGGAGAAATGCGTGATATCCATGAAGAAATCGACAAAGCATTTGCATTGCTGTCAGAGGAAATCGTGACGGCTCATGCCAAGGATTACCGTTATGACGGAAAACTGAGTTTCTGCGGTGCAGGCAGAGGAGAAATAGACTGGCCTTATTATATGAAAAAACTGATCAATGCAGGGTATCGCGGTTCACTGATCATGCATGGTCTGGAAGAGGAAGAGATCGCGGCCCGTGCTGAGTATCTCAGGGAGTGTTTATGAAAGAATATACGAACAGAGGATTAAAACTGGAGTATGAGACCTGGGGAGAGGGCACGCCGCTGATCTTCCTGCATGGAATGGGAGGATCCGTAGAGCAGATCCGCAGCACCTGCGAACCGTTAAGCGGAGTGCAGATGATCGTTCCGAATTTTCAGGGACACGGAAACAGTGAATTTTGTGAGGAAACCTACAGCTTTGCGTCATTGACAGAAGATCTGCTGGAGCTTGTCAGACAGCTGGGACTGAAAAAATATTATCTGGCAGGGATCTCCATGGGAGCAGCTATCTGTCTGAGGATGGCGGAGATCGTTCCGGAGCAGATCTGCGGGATGCTGCTGATACGAAATGCATGGACAGAGCATCCGATGTCTGAAAAAGTGCAGCTGGCATATCATGATATGGCAGTCAGCCTGCGAGATCAGAACTTTGCAGAGTTTCAGAAAAGTCAGGGATGGAAACTGGTAGAAGGGCCCTCCACCTATACACGAAATGCCTTTACCGGTCCATTTCACGAGGAGGCAGCGCTGCGCTGCTGGCAGAAATATCTCAGGCTTCCGGCACAGGCACCGGTAGATGAGATTCCTTCACTTCCGAGGGAGCTTGCCGTCCGCATTCTCGCCTGCAGAGGAGATTTTGTACATCCGTTTGCATACGGAGAGTATCTGCACCGCAGACTGCCTGGGTCTGTATTTACAGAGATCCCAAACAAGGACGAGGATCCGGTAAGACATAAGGCAATGATCAATCAGGCAGTAAGAGAATTACTTGCAGAATAGAGAAATTATCGCAACTATTCAGAGTCAATCAGAAATGAGGGATAACTATGGCAGAGACAGAACACAAACGAAGAGTCCGCTACAAGGGAACACACCCGAGAACCTTCGAAGAAAAATATAAGGAGCATCAGCCGGAAAAATATGCAGATACGATCGCAAAGGTCATCAGTAAGGGAAGCACACCTGCAGGAATGCATATTTCGATCATGGTTTCAGAAATCCTTGAGAATCTGAGGATACAGCCGGGAGAGAAGGGACTTGACTGTACCTTCGGCTATGGCGGTCATTCCTCAAAAATGCTGGAACAGTTACAGGGAAACGGCCATCTGTATGCGTTGGACATTGATCCGATCGAGATCGTGAAGACAACGGAGAGACTCAGAAAAGCAGGTTATGGAGAGGATATCCTCACAGTCATTCAGGAAAATTTCGCAAATATTGACCAGGTCGCAGAAAAATACGGTCCGTTTGATTTTCTGATGGCGGATCTGGGTGTGTCTTCCATGCAGATCGACAATCCGGCAAGAGGATTTTCCTATAAGCTGGAGGGACCGCTGGATCTGAGACTGAATCCGGAAAGCGGGGTCTCCGCTGCAGAACGCCTCAGAGAGATCACCAAAGAGGAATTTGAGGGAATGCTGATCGAAAATTCCGATGAGCCGTATGCTGCAGAGATCGCAGAGGAGGTCTTTAAGGGATTTCGACGCGGTCAGAAGATCGAGACGACCACGCAGCTGGCTGAGGCAATTGAGAGAGCATTGAAATTCCTGCCGGATAATAAGGAAAAGAAGGATATCGTAAAGAAAACCTGTCAGAGAACATTCCAGGCACTGCGTATCGATGTAAACAGCGAATTTGAGGTGCTCGATGCGTTTCTGACAAAGCTTCCCGGAGTGCTCGCACCTGGAGGACGTGCGGCAATACTTACCTTCCATTCCGGAGAAGACCGCCTCGTAAAAAAGGCTTTTCGACAGTATTATAAGGAAGGTATTTTTTCGGAGATCTCGAAAGAGGTGATCCGTCCGTCTGCGGAGGAGTGCAGACAGAACGGAAGAGCCAGATCGACAAAACTTCGCTGGGCGGTCAGGGCTTAAAACTCGGAGGAAGTATGGTCAGAATTGCAATCGTAGAAGATGAACAGATCTACATGGAGCAGCTTAAGGAATATCTGCTGCGTTTCGAAAGTGAGAGAAAAGAAAACTTTGAGATCACATGGTTTTCAGACGGGGAGGAAATCGTAGAAAATTATCGAGCACAGTTCGATATCATACTTATGGATATCCAGATGCGCTTTATGGATGGAATGACAGCTGCCGAAAAGATACGAAAAACAGATGCGGAAGTTGTGATCATCTTTATCACAAATATGAGACAGTATGCGATTCGCGGTTATGCTGTGGAGGCACTGGATTATATTGTAAAGCCGATCACCTATTTTGCATTTTCCGAAAGACTGAACAGAGCCATCGGCAGAATGAACCGGAGAACACAGCAGATGATCACCATTCAGATTCGCGGAGGGATCGTTCGACTGGATCTGAAAGATCTCTATTATATAGAGAGTCAGGGACACCAGCTGATCTATCATACTGCAGGAGGTGATTATGAGGTATCAGATACAATGAAGGCGGCAGAGGAGAGACTTGGCAGCTTTCATTTTTGCAGAGGAAACAAGGGATATCTGATCAATCTCGGACATGTAGACAGTATTCGTGACGGCTGCGCTGTGGTTCACGGAGATCAGCTGCTGCTGAGCAGAGCAAGAAAAGCACGATTTATGGAGGAACTGACCAACTACTGGAGTGAGGTGAGATAGCTATGGTTTTGAGTATTCCGAGTACGTTAATAGCAGTCGCACAGTGGTGTTCCTGTATGGCGATCGTCATGAACAGAAAAAGAAGATTTCATGGCTGGAGGGAAGCAGTCATCTGTGCAGTCTGTCTGGCAGCACAGTGTCTGACGATAGCTTCTTTCCCGCATGTCAATCGACTGGTCTGGATCATTGCAGTACTGACATCGATTCTGCTGATCGATCTGACACTGTTTTGCTGCTGTATCCTGCCCTGGAGAGACATCTGCTATCTTGGACTGCACGCCTATCTGTTCGGGGAATTTATCAGTACGCTGGAGTGGCAGTGTTATACATTTTACTTTAGCGGAAGCAGCGATCAGATCGGCTTGCGGATAGCCTTTATGCTGCTGGTCTATCTGATTCTCTGTACGGTGTTTTTCATGCTGATGCGGCGTCAGATGAGACCGGAGACCATGCTGGATATCAGCAGTGCGGAACTCGTCTCAACGACACTGATCGTTGCCGGAGTATTTATCCTGAGCAATCTCAGTCTGATCAACGAATCCACACCATTCAGCTCCAATTATGAAGCGGAAGCATCAACACTCAGAACGATGGTATCTATGGGAGGCGCTGCTATGCTGTATGCACATCTGATCCAGAGAACGCAGATACGCACGCAGAGAGAGCTGGACGCCGTGCAGCAGATTCTGGAAAATCAGTACCGCCAGTATGAGCAGTCGAAAGCTGCCATAGAGCTGATCAACTATCGTTATCATGATCTGAAGCAGCAGATCGCTGTGCTCAGAGAAGAGAAGAATCCGAAGAAACGTGCAGATTATCTGGATCAGATGGAGCAGGAGATACGGCAGTATGTGGCGCAGAATAAGACGGGAAACAGTGTTCTGGACACCTTGCTGACCGGAAAAAGCACCGTCTGTGAAAAAAAGAATATCACCTTTAACTGTGTTGCGGACGGAACGCTGCTGAGTTTTATGGATGTGATGGATATCTGCAGCATTGTGGGAAATGCACTGGACAATGCAATAGAGTCTGAGCTTAGAGTAGAAGATACGCAGAAGCGCCTGATCCATGCGGCGATCTTTCAGCAGAAAGAATTTCTGATTCTGAGATTTGAAAACTATGCAGAGGAAGAGGTAGTGCAGCAGGATGGTCTGAAGTCATCGGAGAAGAATACAGAAACGGGATTTCAAGGATACAGATTAAAAAGTATCCGTCATACCGTGGAAAAATATGATGGTGCGATGAATCTTCAGTGGAAGGATCACTGGGCTGAGCTGAAGATTCTGATTCCGCTGAGAAAATAAAACAGAGACAGAGAACTGCAGCCTGCAGTTTATGCAGATTTTCTGCAGTTTGTGCAGGCTGCAGTTTTTTCTGCCCATAATATGATAGAATTCCTGAAAAACATACAGAAAACATTCACAGATTCCGATGGAAACAGAGGAAGAAAAGTGAAAAGTATAAGTAAGAAGGAGGATCATTTATGGGTAAGAAACTTTCACGTCGTGATTTTCTGAAGAGTGCGGCAGCAGTCGGCGCCGGCACACTTGCGATGGGGCTGTTCCGAATTCCGTCGGTAAAGGCAGAGGATGGAGACCTGTACACACCAGGCAGTTATACAGCATCGGAGGAAACAGGGTATTCGACAGTTACAGTTACCATGGAGTTTTCTGCTGAGGCAATTACAGCCTGCACAATTGATTCCGCTGGTGAGCAGGATCTGCTGACAGAGGAAAAGAAGAAGGCTATGGCTGAGGCAATCGTGGAAGGACAGTCAGCGGATGTGGATGCAGTCAGCAGCTGCAGTCTGGCAGCATCAGTCGCAGCGATCGAGTCCTGCGTAGCGCAGTGTATCGCACAGGCTTCCGGAACTGAGGTGGAGACAAAGGAAAAACCACAGGTGACCGGACGCGTGGAAGGTTACTGCGGACCGGGAGACTGGCTGGGTGAAGCCCCGGCAGATCCGGAGGATTTTGTGGATGCAGGAACTTTTGACGTGCTTGTACTTGGCGGAGGACATTCCGGTATCGGTGCAGCATTCGGTGCAGTCGATGAAGGTTCTACGGTTGCCGTAATAGAGAAACAGCCGTGGGGTAATTTTGTGGATCTGGAAGGTACCGGCTCAAACATGGGCGGATGGTACGGTGAGGATATCGGACATGTAAATTCACAGTTCCTGATCGATCGTGGATACGGTCCGTACAATACCGGACAGATCACAGCAGAGTTCTGCAAGAGAGCAGCGGGACGTGTTAATCCGGAGATCTTAAAGAATTTTGTGCAGTATTCCGGAACTATGTTTGACCGTTATAAAGAAATATATGATTCCTATGAGGCAGAGCGTAAGGAAAATGACAGCAATGTCTATCTCGCTGATACTGCAGTTATTGTACCGAAGGCTACCGGAGATGGAACCACCGGAGATCAGTGGGTAGACGGTGAGCCTGCAGGCGGAGCAGGCAACTATGATATGAGCAATATGTTTGCATATCCGCTTTGTAATACACAGGCAGCTTACGGACAGCAGAATGCATCCTATCCGATCCGCTGCGGTGACTATCTCACCTGGCCGTGTAATGCACAGTTCTATGGCTATCAGGGAAATAATATTGAGTTTATTCACAAATACGTAGTAAAATATGTGCAGGAAACAGAGGGATGTACCTGGGATTTTGAGCGTGAAGGCGTGAAACTGATCCAGGATGAGACCGGAAAAGTAACAGGACTTTTCGCAAAAGACGCAGATGGCACATATTACCGTTACAACTGCAATAAGGGCGTTATCCTTTGCTCCGGAGATTTCATTGGAAATCCGGAAATGTGCTGGGCACTGCTGAATGAAGGCATGGAATGGGCAGAGCGTAACGGAGCTGCAGCAGACAGCTGGACAGCAGTAGGTTCCAGAAACGGTGCAGGTCATAAAATGGCATGCTGGGCAGGCGGAATGATCGAGCCGACACCGAGAGGCTGGATGGGACTTGGCGGCGGCGCTTCCGGCCCGTGGGGAACTGCTCCGATGCTGATGCTCAATGGCAGAGGAAAGCGTTTTATGAACGAGGGTGCGATCGCACAGATGAGCGCAGTCGGACTTCGTCAGCCGGCAGGACTCTGCTGTTATGTAACAGATGCAAACTGGAGAAAGACTTTGATGGCAGCTCCTCTGGATCACGGTGCACCGAACTTCGGAATGCAGGATTACTGGGATAAGGTAGAGAAGGATATGGAGGCAGCTGTTCCGGGACAGGCTAATCCGATCACAATCGCCAATCTTGCAGAGCGTACCATGATGAGCGGAAGTATTTTCTGCGCGGATACGCTGGAAGAACTGGCAGATCTGATGGGTTATAAGGGAGCCGCAAAGGAGAACTTCCTGGCTTCGATCGCACATTATAATGAGCTCTGTGCAGCAGGTTCCGATACAGACTATGGTAAAGAGAGTGAATATATGGTTCCGATCGATACAGCACCGTTCTACGGCGGCACCAGCTCACTTTCACACAGCTCCAATCCGATGATGGTTACCATGTCAGGAATGGTCACCGATGAAACACAGAATGTCCTGAACAAAAACTGGGAGCCGATCGAGGGATTGTACGCAGCAGGAAACTGTCTGGGTGGACGCTATGGCTTTGGTTACAGTACACCGTTTGCAGGCAACTCTGTGGGAATGGCAATCACTCACGGATGGATCGCAGGACATCAGGCAGCATCTGACCAGGCATTCCTCGGCAGACCGATCGAGCCGATGGAGGCTCCTCAGGGACAGGGAGGTCCGGGCGGCCCGGGTGGTCCTGGACCGGGCGGACATGACTGATCTTAGAATTTAGACTGGAGGAGAAACATCATGACAGAGAAAAGAAAACCATTGCTTCTTGATCTGCATATTCCGTACTGCATTCAGCCGGAAAATTATCTGGATTATTTTCATGCGATCGGCTCGAATGCAGAGAAAAATATGTATCTGACCTGTCTTGGACGGGAGATCCTGTCTTATGAAGGAGATCTGGAAGATTATGAGATCCGTGCAATCAGGATGAGCGGCGGAAGTGCCTCTGTCATGAGTCCGGATCTGCTTGGAAAGGTCTTAACACTTGCGAGAGAAAAACTTCCGGTAGCAAAAGGGGCACAGGTAAGTTACGAGGCGCTGCCGAATACGGTGGGAACGCCGCACCTGACCGGCATTGCCGCAGGACATCCGAATCGTGTAGAGCTGATGATGCGCTCTGAAAGCGATGAGGAACTTCGCACACTGAACTGTCCGTTTACGATGCAGGATACCAGAAATGCACTGCTTTTTCTGAATCGCTTTCATATGAATAATATCGGCCTGACAGTAAATTACGGCATCCCGGGTCAGACGATGCAGAGCTGGAAAAATACCCTGCATGCATGTGTGATCATACATCCGGGGCATCTTCGAGTGGAGCCGCTCGATCAGATGAAGGATTGGGAGAGCAGCTTAGCACTGTATGAGTATGCAGTCAGATACCTTCAGGAAAACGGCTATCATCAGTACAAAACAGGTTGTTTCTGTCTGCCGAATCACGAGGATCGTTTTGAACTCTACAGCAGTATGGGAACGGAACGCATCGGACTGGGTGTCGGAAACAAGTCTTTCTTTGACGGATATATAATAAGAAACACCAACAATCTGCAGCTCTATATGAAGAACGCAGGTCAGGTGGAAAAGGTAACCGCAGAAGTGGCAGAGGCAGAGAGCGAAGAGATTATGAAAACATATCTTTTCGGACGGCTGCAGCTTGCAGGAGGATTTTCAACAGAAGAGTTTAAAGAAAAATTTTCTGAGGAGTTCCCGGTACATCTGAGGGAAATCGTGGAAAGGCTGATGGAAGATGGATTTGCGGAAGAATCGGACGGGAAAACCGTGCTGACAGTCAGAGGCCAGTATTATTTCCGGGAAATCTGCGACAGTCTGCAGAGAAAAAAGAAGCACAATTAAAGAATATTATGATTGGGGGATTCCACCGAAAGAGGTGGGATCCCTTTTACTAATATGAATTTTTTCTTGACAAGACCCTGATTATGGTCTACGTTATTTAATGATGCAATTGACCAGTAAATATGGGAGTTATCAAGGTAAAGAAGAGGAAGTTATGAAGGCGTTAGAAGAGAAGATATTAAGAGAAGGACAGGTTTACCCGGGCGGAGTCCTGAAGGTGGGGTCTTTTTTGAATCACCAGATCGATGTACCTTTTATGGTGGAAATGGGTCGTGAATTTCACAGACTTTACAAAGATGAAAAGATCACCAAGATCCTGACGATCGAGACCTCCGGAATCGCAATCGCTGTCATGTGTGCAGCGGAGTTCGGTGTACCGGTGGTTTTCGCAAAAAAACATCAGACAAAGAATCTGACAAACGATTGTTATGTGACACCGATCCATTCCTATACTCATGGCAATGACTATGAGGCGAGAGTGGAAAAACAGTTTCTTAACGCCGAAGATCGCGTGCTGATCATCGACGACTTCCTGGCAAACGGTGCTGCTTTAGACGGGCTTATTGACATTATCAAACAGTCAGGTGCACATTGTGTCGGCTGTGGTATTGCCATTGAGAAGGTCTTCCAGCAGGGCGGCGCCAGAATCCGCGAGCAGGGCATCCGTGTGGAATCCCTTGCCATGATCGGTGAAATGACCGAGGATGGTCAGATCACCTTTGCGGAATAATCTTTATCGGATTACGCAGTCTGAAAAGGCTGGTAATTATACACTTTTTAATCATACAAACGGAGGGAAAAAGTATGAAAAAGCTTCACAAAATTGCCGCTGTGATTGCAGCATCAGCAATGGCATTCGGCATGACTGCTTCACTGAATGCAGCTGAGGTCAAGGCTGAGGATGCACAGATCAAAGCAGGACTGATCTGCCTGCATGATGAGAACTCTACCTATGATCTGAACTTCATCAATGCGTTCAAGGAGGCCTGCGAGGCACAGGGCCTTGTTGAGGGTGAGACCTACTTTATTACAACAAACATTCCGGAAGGTCAGGAGTGCTATGAAGAGGCAATGAACATGGTTGACAGAGGATGTAACTATGTATTTGCTGATTCTTTCGGTCATGAGGATTACATGATCGAGGCTGCAAAAGAGGTTCCGGAGGTACAGTTCAGCCACGCAACCGGTACCAAGGCTCACACTGAGGAGCTTGACAACTATCATAATGCATTCGCATCCATCTACGAAGGCCGTTACATGGCCGGTGTAGCTGCAGGAATGAAGCTCAATGAGATGATCGCTGCAGGCGATATCACTGAGGATCAGGCAAAGATGGGTTATGTTGGAGCTTACACCTACGCAGAGGTTATCTCCGGTTACACTTCTTTCTATCTTGGTGCTAAGAGCGTATGCCCGAGCGTTACCATGGAAGTAACCTTCACAGGTTCCTGGTATGACGAGACCAAGGAGAAAGAGGGCGCACAGATGCTCATCGATGCAGGCTGTGTTCTGATTTCCCAGCATGCAGACTCTATGGGTGCTCCGACTGCATGTGAGGCAGCCGGCGTTCCGAACGTATCTTACAATGGTTCTACCATTGCAGCAGCTCCGAATACCTTCCTGGTATCTTCCAGAATCAACTGGGCTCCGTACTTCACCTACTGCATGGATGCAATCACTGCTGGTGAGGCAATTGATGCAGACTGGACCGGTACTCTTGAGACTGGCAGCGTTGAGCTGACAGAGGTGAACGAGGCTGTAGCAGCAGAGGGTACTGCAGATGCTATCGCTGAGGTTCAGAAGAAACTGAGCGCAGGCGAGGTTAAGGTATTTGACATCGACACATTCACTGTTGAGGGTGAGACCCTGTCTTCCTATCTTGCAGATGTAGATACAGATGCTGATTACACCGGAGACACCGAGGCCATCTCTGACGGTGCTTTCCAGGAGTCAAGTTTCCGTTCTGCTCCGTACTTCGACGTTAATATCGACGGAATCACTCTGCTTGACAGTGCATTCTAAAATCGCAATGTAAGAAGCCAGGGGGAGGCCTTCCCAGTGAAAGCCTCCCCCGTTTTATTGCCAACCGATGTATGATAATTAAGAAATAAAGGAGACAGGATTTGAATAATCAGATTCCTATTTTAGAACTGAAGCATGTAACCAAACGCTTTGGAAATATTACAGCAAATGAGGACGTTTCCCTGAGTGTTTATCAGGGAGAAATCCTTGCGCTGCTCGGTGAAAACGGTTCCGGAAAAACTACTCTGATGAATGCCATCGCAGGAATTTACTATCCGGATGAGGGTGAGATACTGGTGAAAGGCAAGGAAGTGGCGATCCGATCCCCGAAAGATGCCTACCACCTCGGAATAGGTATGATTCATCAGCATTTTAAGCTGATCGATGTGCTTTCCGCAGCCGAGAATATTGTTCTCGGACTGAAGGACAACGGGCGCTACAATCTGAAGGCTGCCTATGCAGGTATCCGCGAGATCTGTGACAAATACGGCTTTGATATCGATCCGGCACAGAAGATCTATGACATGTCCGTTTCTCAGAAGCAGACAGTGGAGATTGTAAAGCAGCTGTACCGCGGTGCAGATCTGCTGATCCTGGATGAGCCGACGGCAGTACTGACTCCGCAGGAGACCGACCGTCTGTTCCAGGTGCTGCGCAACATGAAAGCTGACGGAAAATCCATCATCATCATCACGCATAAGCTGAATGAGGTGCTTGCGATCTCCGACCGTGTGGCTATTCTGAGAAAAGGCCGCTATATCTGCGATATCAAGACCTCAGAGTCTGATGCACAGCAGCTTACCGACGCAATGGTAGGTCATTCTGTAAAATTAAACATTGACCGTCCGCAGCCGAAGAATCCGAAGGACAAAATCCGTATCGAAGGACTGAATGTACGCAATAAAGAAGGCGTACAGAAGCTGAAAGATATCAGCTTTACCGCGAGAAGCGGAGAGATTCTCGGTATTGCCGGTATTTCCGGAAACGGACAGAAGGAGCTGCTTGAGGCGATCGCAGGTCTGCAGGAGATCGAGAGCGGAAGCATCGTATTTATCAATGAGGACGGTACGGAGGATAATCTGGTCGGCATGGATCCGAGAAAGATCACGGCAAAGGGAGTTACGCTGTCCTTTGTTCCGGAGGACAGACTCGGCATGGGTCTGGTGGCAAATATGGACCTGGCTGACAACATGATGCTCCGTTCCTTCCGCACAGGAAGATCCCTGTTTACAGACAGAAAGGATCCGTATGAGCTTGCAGAGCAGGTCGTAGATGAGCTGGAGGTTCAGACCCCGTCCATCAGCACCTCCGTGCGTAAGCTTTCCGGTGGAAACATCCAGAAGGTTCTGGTAGGTCGAGAGATCTCCAATGTACCGTCTGTGCTTCTGACTGCCTATGCAGTGCGCGGATTGGATATCAATTCTTCTTATATTATCTACGATCTGATGAATCGTCAGAAGAAGAAAGGTGTTGCGGTCATCTATGTAGGAGAGGATCTGGATGTACTTCTGGAACTTTGTGACCGTATTCTGATTCTCTGTGACGGACAGGTATCCGGCATTCTGGACGGACGCACTGCGGACAAGCAGGAAGTCGGACTGATGATGACAAGTCTGGGAGGAGGAAAAGCAGATGAATAAGGGATCTCTGATTCATATTTCAAGAAGAAAAGAGATCAGCTGGTGGAGAGCATGGCTGGTAAGACTGGCAGCGATCGCACTTGCGCTGATCCTTTGCGGTATCATTACCTTTTTTGCTACCGGACTGAACCCGATCAGTTTCTATGCTGCAATGATCGACGGAAGCTTTGGAACCAGCCGCCGTATCTGGATGCTTCTCCAGAACATGGCAATTCTGCTGTGTATTTCCGTAGCGCTGGCACCGGCGTTCCGCATGCGCTTCTGGAATCTGGGCGGTGACGGTCAGGCACTGATGGGAGCCCTCGGTGCAGCTGCATCCATGATCCTGCTTGGAGATAAGGTTCCGAACTGGCTGCTGATCCTGATCATGACGGTGGCAGCGGTGCTTTTCGGTGCGGTATGGGCATTTATCCCTGCTTTCTTCAAGGCAAAATGGAACACCAACGAGACACTCTTTACTCTGATGATGAACTATGTGGCAGTTCAGCTGGTGGCGTTCTTTGTCATTATCTGGGAGGTGCCGAAGGGCGCCGGCAAGATCGGTATCATCAATCAGAATACCAATGCAGGCTGGTTCCCGCAGGTAGGCGGTTCCAAGTATCTGCTGAATGTGATCATCGCTGTGTTGATCACGGTGATCATGTATGTATATATGAAGTATACAAAGCACGGCTACGAAGTGGCAGTTGTCGGAGAATCTGAGCCGACCGCACGTTATGCCGGTATCAACGTAAAGAATGTTGTGGTCCGCACGATGGTGCTCTCCGGAGCGCTCTGCGGTGTTGCAGGACTACTGCTGGTAGGCGGTACCGACCATACACTGACCACGACTCTGATCGACGGAAGAGGATTTACCGGAGTTATGGTTGCGTGGCTGGCAAAGTTCAACCCGATCTATATGGCACTGACCGGTTTCCTGATCGTCTTTCTGCAGAGAGGATCAGCGGAGATCACTACGATGTTCACGCTGAATCAGTCCTATGGAGATATCATTACCGGAATCATTCTGTTTTTTGTCATCGGATGTGAGTTTTTCCTGAACTATCAGATTCATTTCCGGAAATCCCATAAGGAGGTGGCATAATGCTTGGCTTTTTACTTTCATTTATTCCGCGTGCAGTAGGACAGGGAATCCCGCTGATGTACGGAGCTGTCGGTGAGACGATCACTGAGCGTTCCGGAAACCTGAATCTGGGAACCGCAGGAATCATGTATGTCGGCGGTATCAGTGGTGTGATCGGTGCGTTCCTGTATGAGAACAGTGCCGGTCCGGAAAATATGAACGCTTTTCTTGCGATCCTGATCCCGATGCTCTGCTGTATTATCGGCTCCCTGGTCATGGGACTGATCTACTGTTTCCTGACAGTCAGCCTGCGTGCAAATCAGAACGTTACCGGTCTTGCAATGACGACCTTTGGTGTCGGTTTCGGAAACTTCTTCGGAGGATCTCTGATCAAGCTGGCAAAGGCAGATGTTCCGTCCATAGCACTTTCCAAAACCAGTGAGTTCTTCAGTGCAAAGCTTCCGTTTGCAAAGAATCTCGGCGGCTTCGGCACACTGTTTCTGAATTACAGCTTTCTGGCTTATCTGGCAGTGATCATTGCACTGCTTGCATCCTATATCTTCTTCCATACAAGAGTAGGACTGCATCTGCGTGCCGTTGGTGAAAATCCGGCAGCAGCAGACGCTGCAGGTCTGAATGTCACCCGTTATAAATACGCAGCTACCTGTATCGGAGCCATGGTTTCCGGCCTGGGAGGTCTGTACTATGTTATGGTATATGCGAGCGGTGTATGGTCCAACGATGCATTCGGAGACCGCGGATGGCTGGCGATCGCTCTGGTAATCTTTACGATCTGGCGCCCGGTACATGCGATCTGGGCATCTATCCTGTTCGGCGGTCTTTACATTCTGCATATGTACATTCCGTCCGGTACCAACCTTGCAATCAAGGAACTGTATCAGATGGCGCCGTATGTGGTGACGATCGTAGTACTGATCCTGACCTCTCTGCGAAATCAGAGAGACAATCAGCCGCCTGCTTCTCTGGGGCTGAACTACTTCAGAGAAGACCGCTGATGCCATGAGTTCTGACGAGAAGACAAAGGGCAGCAGTTTTGAAAGAATCTATGAGGTGGTCAAGCAGATTCCATACGGACAGGTGGCAACCTACGGACAGGTGGCAGACCTGGCCGGGAACCGCCGCTGGGCGAGAGTGGTAGGCTATGCACTGCATGCAAACCCGGACCCCGAGCATATTCCGTGCTATCGGGTCGTAAACCGCTTCGGTGAAGTTTCACGGGCGTTTGCCTTCGGAGGTGAAAACCGTCAGATCGCGCTGCTTAGGGCAGAGGGAGTTCATTTCACGGATGGCAGAGTAGACCTGAAAAAATATCAGTGGAAGAAGGCCGGAGGCTATTTGGTATGAGCATAAAAGATATTTACATCAGAAATGTGACACCGGACGATGCAGAAGAACTGCTGAAGATCTATGCGCCGTATGTGGAGCGCACAGCGATCACTTTCGAGTATGAAGTGCCGACGCTGGAAGAATTTCGCGGACGCATCTGCGATACACTGAAAAAATATCCTTACCTTGCTGCAACAGACGGAGAGAAGATCCTGGGATACGCTTACATTGGCTGCTTCAAAGGAAGAGCAGCCTATGACTGGAGTGCAGAGACGACAATCTATCTCGCGGAAGGGCAGAAGAGAAAGGGAATCGGGAAAATACTCTATAAGGCGCTGGAGGATGCGGCGGCAAAGCAGAACATTCTGAATCTGAATGCCTGCATCGGATATCCCCGTGAGGAAGATGAATACCTCACGAAGGCGAGCGTTCTTTTCCACGAGCGGATGGGCTACCGCATGGTCGGCTGTTTTCACAACAGCGGATATAAGTTTGACCGCTGGTATGATATGGTCTGGATGGAGAAATTCATCGGAGAACATACCGTACCCGCAAAACCGGTGCTTCCTTATCCGGAAGCGGAGAAAACAGAATAAAGAGCAAGGGGGCTGATGCTCCATAAATGTGCTGATCACATCTATGGAGCATCAGCCCCCTTTTTCGATACCAACTATATAAATGGAAAGTCTGGCGAAAAATATTTTACTTGAAGAAAAAATATTTCTTACACGAAAAATATTATTTCGTGAAAATGTGCACGAAAATGACAATAAATAATTGTATAAAGTTTATGAAATGCGTTAAAATGCATAAAATATATTGACAATCGCGAAAAAAAAGTTCATGATAGTACCCATAAGAGAGAAATCTCAAAGCGGTGACGAAACAAAATTACATCAAACTATTTCAAGGAGGACAAAATCATGAAAATGAGAAAAGTCGCAACAATCGGTGCAGCAGCACTGGCTATGTGTCTGTTAGGATCAACAGCAATGGCAGAAGACGTAACACTTGAGTTCCAGCAGTGGTGGGGCGTAGAGCTTCCGGACGGAGCACTGCAGGAGATCTGCGATGGATTTACTGCTGATACCGGTATCAAGATCGATCTGCTGAGCAACCCGTATGCAGATACAAAGACACAGATCGCAGCAGGCGCAGCAGCTGGTACTATGGCAGACGTTGTTGGTCTGGACGGTTCCTGGGTATATGACTTTGCTAAGCAGGGTTCTATCGCAAACCTGACCGAGCTGATGGATGCAAGCGGCTACGATGCAAGCCAGCTTTCCGATCAGATCAAGGTTGACGGAAACACCTACATGATCCCGGTTGTAAACTTTGCTTATCCGCTGTATGTAAATACAGATATTCTTGCAGAAGCAGGCGTTGAGGAGATCCCGACCACATGGACCGAGTTCTTCGATGCACTTGAGAAGATCAAGACCAATACAGACGCTATGGGATTTGCAGTTCCGCTGTCCTCCGAGGCACCGAACGGTATCCAGAACCAGGTCAGCACATGGCTGTGGGCTTCAGGCGGAGCATGGCTTGAGGATGGCAAACCGAACATGGTTGGCAACGAGAAGGCTGAGAAGGTCGTTGATTTCATCAAGGATCTGGCTACCAACGGATATATTTCCGACGGCGCAGCAGCTATGAAAGAGCAGGATATGGTTAACGAGTTTGAGAACGGCCGTCTTGCATTCATGGTTGACGGTATCTCTCATCTGACCACCATCAAGAACGAGAGCCCGGATCTGAACTTTGACTATGCTCCGATGCCTGTTATGGATGACTATGACGGACAGCGTGGTATGGACGTTGCTAACTGGGGTATCGGTATCGCTGAGAACTGCGAGAACAAAGAGGCTGCTATTCAGTTCGTTGAGTATCTGATGAGTCCGGAAGTTAACGCTAAACTTGCTCAGCTTGCAAACGCATTCCCGGGCAACAGCAAGGCAGAGCCGGATTACTCTGCAAATGATCCGCTGTTCCTGAAAGCATTTGATATCTTCCAGACAGGATATGCTATCAATGAGTTCACAGGAGCACCGACATCTGAGGATCTGATGAGAAGCTTCAACGAGCAGCTGGTTCTCTACATCGACGGAGATACAGAGACTGCAGCAGATATGCTTGCAGCAACACAGGAGCAGTGGGAAGCAGCGTTTAATTAAGTGATATTTTTCCCGGAAGCCCCTGAAAAGAGGCTTCCGGGATTTTTTAAGCAAAAAGGTAAAGGATAGAAAACACATGAACACGAAAAGAAGAAAAGATGTATTCAGAAAGAAAGCTACGCCTTATCTTTATCTTTCTCCGACGATCATCCTCATGTTTATCCTTCTGGTAATACCGATCATTATGGTTATCCGGTATTCCCTGTTTGATAACGTGATCATCAATAAGAATCCGCAGTTTGTCGGATTCGCAAACTATGCAGCGGTTCTCAAAGATAAGACCTTCTGGATTGCGGTAAAGAACACACTGTATTTTGTAATCGTCAGTATCATCGCACATCTGATCATAGGCATGGTTTTTGCACTGGTGCTGAATACGAGATATCTGAATTCAAGGACGAAGGGCATCTTCCGTGTGCTCTATGCTTTGCCGTGGATGTTTACCGCTTCAGTTATTGCGATCCTCTGGAGAATGATGCTTGATCCAAACGGCATCCTCAACTATCTGATCGTAACGATGGGCATTTCTGAAAAGAATATCGCCTTTCTCGCAAAGCGAGATATTGCGCTTCAGGCAGTAACACTGATCAACATCTGGTCCGGCTATCCGTTCTATATGATCAGTATCCTGGCAGGTCTGCAGGGTATTTCCACAGATCTGTATGAGGCAGCATCCATCGATGGAGCGACAACGATCAAGACGTTCCTTCATATCACGATTCCGCAGCTGAAACCGATTCTGATCAGTCTTCTGATGCTGGATTTCGTCTGGACACTGCAGCAGTTTGCGCTGATCTGGATGACCACAGGAGGCGGTCCGGTAAATGCAACGGAAACAGTAAGTACCTATATCTACAAGCAGGGCTTTACAAAGTATCAGTACTCTATGGCATCGACCGGTGCGGTAATCCTGCTGATTGTATGTACCATCATCGGCATTTTCTATGTCAGACAGCAGAGATCGGAGGGATAAGTCATGGTCGGAAAAAAGAAAGTATGGGTAAAAGTTCTGGTCATCATCGTCCTGATCCTCGGTGCACTCTGGGCGGGCTTCCCGATCTTGTGGATGTTCCTGAATTCCTTCAAGCCGAATGCAGAGATCTTCGCATGGCCGCCGGTATGGATTTCGAAAGGATTCAGCTTTGGTGCATATAAGGCGATCTTCACGAACCCGGAACAGGTCAGATTCTTCATCAACAGTTATGTTATCGCAGGTCTTGTGGTTATTCTTACACTGTTTATCGGAATCATGGCATCATATGCCTTCAGCCGTTTTAACTTCGTAGGAAAGAAGGTCATCAATACTGTGATCGTAGCTGTACAGGCGGTTCCGCCGATCACACTGCTGATCCCGTATCTGAGTCTGATCGTTACATTAAAAATCTACAACACATTCGCAGCACTTGTGCTGACGTACATGGTATTTACGCTTCCATATTGTATTCTGATGACTACCGGTTATCTGAATACACTCCCGAAAGATCTGGACGAAGCGGTTATGATCGACGGCGGTTCCAGATGGAGAGCATTATGGAAGATCCTGGTTCCGACTTCTATTCCGGGACTGGTTTCTGTTGGTATGTACACCTTCATGCAGGCATGGAATGAGTATCTGTTCGCCCTTGCACTGACAAAGACGAACGATATGAGAACGGTGCCGGTAGGAATCAACCTTCTTATGGGTCAGCATTCCTATGAGTGGAATCAGATGATGGCGATGAGCGTACTTGGTTCCCTGCCGATCCTTATCCTGTTCCTGTTCTTCCAGCGTTACTTTATCGCAGGTATGACCGCAGGATCAGTAAAGAGCTGATGAAATGATTGCAATGAGGAGAAGATAGACATGCAAAATCCGGTTCAGGAAATCGAAAAGAAGTATGAGGCTGTATTTGCGCAGATTCCGGAGATCGCACGCGAACGTGCCGGAAAGGGAACGCTTACGGCGATGGGATATACCAGCAATCTGGATATTCTGTGTGATTTCAGCGTAGAAAGACTGAATGAACTTCTGGATAAATATCTGAAAGGTGCGAGCCTCCAGAATATGCAGATCGTGTCACCGATCCGCAGCATGGAGGATCTGCTTCAGACGATCGTTTATTACTGCCGTATGGGTATCGGCGGTGAGGTGGATCTGGAGGATACTGATCTGCTGAATGCCTGCTTTGATCTGAAGTACGGTATGGGAGGTACTGCGGTACAGGCTGCGCTTGCACTGCATATGGTCGGTGTTCCGTCCGTGGTACATCTGACAGATGATTCCAAAGAGGTATGTGAGATTCTGGACACACCGGAGATCTTTGCGGTCTCCGCAGACGGACAGTTGGAGCATACCGGAAGGATTCAGCAGACGAATGATCAGGAAAAACACTGCATCATTCAGTTCAAGAAAGGCGATGTGATCCGCCTGGGAGAGGAGCGGGTGACGATTCCGTGTTCGAACCGTCTGATACTCACTCAGATCACAGTAAACAGATATGTACCGTTCAATGAGAATTATTTCCGTTGGATCGAGGAGCATGCAGAAAAGGTAAACAGCAATGTCCTTTCCAGTTTTAACTGTCTGCATGAAGAAGAGGTGCTCAGCGCAAGACTTTCCTATACGAAAGAGCATATCGCAAAGTACCGCAAGGCAAATCCGAAGGGAATCGTGTTCTTTGAGGATGCCCATTACCATGACAGCCATATCAAGGCACTGTGCCAGAACTGGCTGTACGGAGAGGTGGACATTGTCAGTCTCAATGAGGAAGAGCTGAAGGATAATCTGCAGCATCTCTATCAGAGAGAGGTGGACACAGATGACATTCTGGAATGCGTGGAAGGTGCCAGATATATCCGCCGCAACTATGGCGTTCATAAGGGAGTCATCATCCATACAAAGGATTATGCGATGTATGTAGGCGATCCGTTGGAGGCTGATATTGAAAAAGGTCTGATGTGCGGAAATATGCTTGCGACTGCAAAGGCTGCAAACGGTCTGTACGGTACCTATGATCAGATCCGCGAGATCCTCGGAAACAGTCTCAGCGAGAAGGGTGTTGCAGACTGCATCCGTCTGAAGGAGCTTGGTGCAGAAGATGTCACGCTGGTTCCGTCAAAATACATCGATAAGCCGAAGTATACGATCGGTCTCGGAGATTCCTTTGTTGGCGGTGTACAAATTTGTTTTTGAAAAATTGTTTTTTGCAAGACAAAATCATGAAAATGAGTTATAATCATACAGGTATTATAACTTATTGATATACTAACTAATCATTTCTTAGGAGGAAAAACTGTTATGCTGATGAACATGAACGAAATATTAGCTGTTGCCAAGGAGAACAAATTTGCAATTCCTGCATTTAATATTGCAGATTACTCCATGTTCAATGGTATCATGGACCTTTGCGAAGAGACCAATTCTCCGGTGATCATCGAGATCCACCCGGATGAGTTCAGCTTCCTTGGCCCGGAAGTTCTGCTTGCAATCAAGGAGAGAATCTACAAGGCTTCTATCCCGGCATGCATCCATCTGGATCACTGCAGCAATTTCGATACTTTCATGAAAGCTATCCGCGCAGGTTTCACATCTGTAATGTTTGATGGTGCACATCTCCCGTTCGAAGAGAATATCGAGGGAACAAAGAAAGTTATCGCAATCGCTCATCCGGTAGGCGTATCTGTTGAGGCAGAGCTTGGAACCATCGGATCCACAGATCCGGCACAGCTTGAGGGCGGCGCTGCAAAGATCATCTACACAGATCCGGAAGATGCTAAGAAGTTCGTTGAGGCTACAGGTGTTGATACACTGGCAGTTGCAATCGGTACCTGCCATGGTCTGTATCCGGCAGGCATGAAGCCGGAGCTGAAGCTGGATATCCTTAAGGAAATCGAGGCTAAGGTTGATATTCCGCTGGTTCTGCACGGTGGTTCTAATAACCCGGATAAGGAGATCGGTGAGTCTGTAACTCTTGGTATCAACAAGATCAATATCTCTTCTGATATTAAGGTTGCTTACTTCAACAAGATGAGAGAAGTTCTTCAGGATACCAGCCTGAGAGAGCCGGGCGATATCGAGCCGGCCTGCATCGAGGCTATGAAGGAAGTTGCCAAGCACAAACTGGAGCTGTTCCAGGCACTCGGCAAGGCATCTCTGTATTAATTGATTAATATTGGATGATAGGATGACCCGCCGCATTGCAGCGGGTCATTTCTGTAAGATTCAGGAGGGAGGGCATTGATTTGGAAGATCAGAAGCTTATGATGAGATCTGCATTGGAAGTAATCGGAGAAACTTATCCGGATATGTTTGCTGCAGAGAGAAAAGTTGCGGATTATATCCTTGCAAATACGAGCGATGCGCTCACCCTGAATGTATCTTCGCTGGCAAAGCGAAGCGGTGTCAGTGATGCGACTGTTATCAGAATGTGTCATCGCCTGGGATATACCGGATACTATCAGTTCCGTATTGCTCTGGCGACCACGATCGGAACAAAGCAGTTTGAAAAACTGTCTTACGAGGAGGCCGCTGATGCCGTACAGAAGCAGTTTTATTCCTACGCAGAGACAATGATCAACATCGGCAAGTCTCTGGATGTCAATACTATGGTGGCGTGTGCGAAGCTGATCAAGGAGTGCAACTATGCACATCTGATGGCTGTGGGAAATACCTGTCCGCTTGCACAGTATATGGGTTTTCGCCTAGGGCGTCTTGGCACCAGAAGTACTTACAATGTTGCAACGGAATATTTCTTCAATAATATCAATCTTGCAGAGGAGGGAGATATCCTGATCGCTATTTCACAGTCCGGTTCTTCGAAACAGATCATTCAGGGACTGGAACTTGGAAAAAGCAAGAAGCTCAAATCCATCGCCATCACCGCATACGAAGATTCGGAGGTGGCAAGGATCGCGGACTACGTGCTGCTGTCCTCAGGAAGCAAGGGAGAGTTCAGCTACTATAAGGATTACTCACATTTAAATGAAACCGCGGTGATCGATGCTCTGCTGAACTTTGTGACAGATGAAGAAGTGATCCAGCAGAGAAGAGCTTATGAACCGGAGATCATTCTTTCGGAATCAAAGATCTGATCGCTGTATATATTGTTTACGATGAAAGTCATGGGAGATCCTCGAAAGAGGGGGTTCTGTGGCTTTTTTTTGTTCATAACAAAAAATGTTCGCGGAACGTGCATTCTATTGTCTGCGCGGGTAGCGATGAGAATGCTGTTAGATTAAAAACAACTCGAAAACAACACAAAAACAACAAAAACAAATCATAATTGTGTTGGGTTATGTTGACTATGGGTGAGGTACAGAGTATAATTAAACAAAAACATGCAATCGATCGACGGGGATAAAATAGAGATGAAAGTAAGTGAAAGAAGGGAGTGTAAGGATGTTTCAGAATACTGATGTACCAAAATCTGAACGAATTACGAGGCTGGTGGAGAATCTTTATCGTGAGATGCCGAGGATCGAGTCGGCCAGAGCGGTGCTTCTGACGGAATCCTATCGACAGACGGAAGGACAGCCGATCGTGATAAGAAGAGCGAAGGCGTTTTCTCATATTCTGGATCATCTGCCGATCACGATCCGCGAGGAAGAGCTGATCGTCGGCAGTACGACGCTTGCGCCGCGCAGCTGTCAGACCTACCCGGAGTTCTCATACGAGTGGCTGGAGGCAGAGTTTGACACCGTGGAACACCGCAGTGCGGATCCGTTTTCGATCTCAGAGGAGGTAAAGAAGGAACTCCTGGAAGTGAACAGATACTGGAAGGGAAAGACTACGAGCGAACTGGCGACATCCTACATGGCGCCGGAGGCGATCCGCTCGATAGAACATAATATCTTTACCCCGGGCAATTACTTTTATAACGGAGTCGGCCATGTGACGGTTCAGTATGACAAGGTACTGCGCATCGGATTCGAAGGCATTATAGATGAGGCAAGGACAGAGCTGGAAACATGCAGATTCGGAGATGCGGATTATGCCAGAAAAACACGCTTCCTGCAGGCAGTGATCATCAGCTGCGAGGCTGCGATCCGCTATGCACAGCGCTATATGGTACTTGCTAAAGAGCAGGCAGACAGATGCAGTGATCCGGTCAGAAAAGAAGAACTGCTTCAGATTGCGAGAAACTGCGGACGTGTACCGCAGAAAGGAGCTCAGAGTTTCTACGAGGCATGCCAGAGCTTCTGGTTTGTGCAGCAGCTGATGCAGATCGAGTCCAGCGGACATTCGATCTCACCAGGCCGGTTCGACCAGTATATGTATCCCTATTATAAGAAGGATCTTGATGAGGGACGTCTGACCGGAGAATTTGCCCAGGAACTGATCGACTGTATCTGGGTCAAGCTCAATGATCTGAATAAATGCAGGGATGCGGTCAGCGCGGAAGGCTTTGCGGGCTACAGTCTTTTCCAGAATCTGATCGTCGGAGGACAGAATACAGAGGGTGTGGATGTGACAAATGATCTGTCCTTCATGTGTATTCAGGCATCACACCATGTATTTCTTCCTCAGCCCTCCCTTTCCATCCGAGTATGGAACGGAAGTCCCCATGAACTGCTCTTAAAGGCTGCAGGGCTGACAAGGACGGGGATAGGACTTCCGGCATATTACAATGATGAGGTGATCATACCATCGCTGATGAACCGTGGTCTGACACTGGAGGATGCCAGAGACTATGCCATTATCGGATGTGTGGAGCCGCAGAAGGCCGGAAAGACCGAAGGCTGGCATGACGCAGCATTCTTCAATATGTGCCGCCCGCTTGAGTTGGTATTCTCCAACGGCTATGACCGTGGAGAGAAGGTCAGCATTCAGACCGGACAGGTGGAGGAGATGACCACCTTTGAGGAATTTTATCAGGCATATAAGGACCAGATGAAGTATCAGATCTCGCTTCTGGTAAATGCAGACAATGCCATTGATACAGCGCACGCGCAGCTTTGTCCGAATCCGTTCCAGTCCTGTATGATCGAGGACTGCATCCACAGAGGAAAGAGCGTACAGGAGGGCGGCGCGGTCTACAACTTTACCGGACCGCAGGGATTCGGAATCGCAAATATGGCAGACTCCCTGTATGCAGTCAAGAAGCTGGTATTTGAGGAGAAAAAACTGACTCTGGCACAGTACAAACATGCGCTGGAGCTCAATTACGGAAAAGGATTTGATGCGACATCTGCGGCGGATATGACGATCACGGCGGCAAGACAGATGGCGGCAGAGGGAAGACCGCTGACAGAGGAGCAGATCGGACAGATGATCACGGCGATTATGGCTGCAGAGCCGACAGCGGAAGAGAAACAGTTCTGTGACCGGCTGCTTTCGTGGATCGATGAAGTGCCGAAGTTCGGCAACGACATCCCGGAAGTGGATGCATTTGCAAGAGATGTCGCCTACACCTATACCAGACCGATGCAGGAGTTTCGCAATCCACGCGGAGGTCAGTTTCAGGCTGGTCTGTATCCGGTATCCGCGAATGTACCCCTCGGTGCACAGACAGGTGCAACACCGGACGGAAGACTTGCCCACACACCGGTGGCAGACGGAGTGTCACCTTCTGCGGGAAAAGATACCCACGGACCGACTGCTGCGGCAAATTCCGTATCCAGACTGGATCACAGCATCGCCTCCAACGGCACGCTGTTTAATCAGAAGTTTCATCCGTCCGCACTGAGCGGTTACGAGGGACTCAATAACTTTGTAAATCTGATCCGCACGTACTTTGATCAGAAAGGAAGCCATATGCAGTTCAACGTAGTGGACCGTGAGACACTGCTGGATGCACAGAAGCATCCGGAAAATTATGCACACCTGGTAGTGCGCGTGGCGGGCTACAGTGCACTGTTCACAACGCTGTCCAGATCGCTGCAGGACGATATCATTCGCAGAACGGAGCAGGGATTTTGATGAAAGAATATTTACAGACAAAGGGAAGGATCTTTGATATCCAGCGATACTCGATCCATGACGGAAACGGTATCCGGACGATCGTCTTCCTGAAAGGCTGTGTGCTTCGCTGCCGCTGGTGCTGCAATCCGGAGTCACAGGAATACCAGATACAGACGATGATGGTCAAAGGCAGACCGAAAGTGATCGGAGAGGATGTCACAGTGGCCGAGGTGATGGAGACAGTCGAGAAGGACCGCAACTATTACTATCGTTCCGGCGGAGGACTGACACTCTCCGGCGGAGAGAGCCTTTGCCAGCCGCAGTTCTCCAGGGATCTGCTGCGTGCTGCGAAGGAGAATGGTATCAGCACGGCGATGGAGAGTATGGCCTGTGCAGATTATTCGGCAATAGAGGAGATTCTTCCGTATCTGGATCAGTATCTGATGGATATTAAACATATGGATTCTGCAAAGCATAAAGAATTTACCGGCAGAGGAAACGAGCTGATGCTGGCAAATGCACGCAGAGTGGCAGCATCCGGCAGGACAGAGCTGAGCATCCGCATTCCGGTGATTCCGGGGTTTAACGATACAGAGCGGGAAATCGCGGCGATCGCAGGATTTGCAAAAGAACTGCGAAATGTGAGAAGGCTGCATCTGCTGCCGTACCACAGACTGGGGCAGGATAAGTACGAGGGGCTGAATCGACCATATCTGATGGGAGATGTGCTCCCTCCGACAATGGAAAAGATGAAGGTGCTGCTTGGGACCGCGCAGAGAGTCAGCGGACTGGAATGCAGGATAGGAGGATGACGCAGATGGGATATACAGATGGATTCTCGGCAGAGATGAAACAGCGGATCGTGCAGGAGCTGGTCCCTGGAAAACAGATCTCGCTGGCACACATCATTGCAAACCCGGACCGTGTGATGTATGAGAAGCTCGGACTGAATCCGACGGTCGACTATGCAAGATCGGCGATCGGAATCCTCACAATCAGTCCGGCAGAGACAGCGATCATCATGGCAGACATTGCGGTAAAGTCTGCGGCGGTGGAGCTGGGATTTGTGGACCGTTTCAGCGGCAGCCTGATCATTACCGGTACCGTGTCTGAGGTGGAAGCCTCTGTGCATGCGATCCTGGAGTATATCGGGAATACCCTGGGATTTACGGTATGTCCGGTCACAAAGACCTGAGAAGAAAAGATCATATTATCATGAAGAAGATCATATTAATAGGAAGAAGTGAATGCGGAAAGACCACCCTGACGCAGGCGCTGAAGGGGGAGAAGATCCGCTATCACAAGACACAGTATGTAAATCATTTTGATGTTGTGATCGACACTCCGGGAGAGTATGCACAGGTGCATTCATTGGGGCATGCACTTGCACTGTACACCTACGAGGCGGATGTGGTCGGGCTGCTGCTGTCCTCGACAGAGCCCTACTCGCTGTATCCGCCCTGTATCACCTGTACCTGTAACCGAGAGGTGATCGGTATCGTGACCAAGGTGAAGGATCCGGCGGGAGATCCCCAAAGGGCAGCCTCGTGGCTGAGGCTGGCAGGATGTACGACGGTTTTTTATGTGGATTCGAAAACCGGAGAAGGGATCCCACAGATCCTGGAGCATCTTCGAGAGGAAGGAGATGTGATGCCCTGGGAGAAACAACAGAAAACAACACAACAAAACAACATAAAACCACAATAAAAGATTGACCATCCTACAGAAACGGGATATAATAAAACAAAAATAGTCAAAAATCGACTCGGTAAAAGCTTGGGAGGAAGCGCACATGGTAAACGAATTTGAAATCAAAAAACAGATTTGTGAGATTGGAAAACGTATCTATGACCGCAACATGGTTGCGGCTAATGACGGTAATATCTCCGTAAAACTCAATGATAACGAGTTTCTCTGCACACCGACCGGTGTTTCCAAGGGATTTATGACCCCGGAATACATCTGTAAGGTGGACCGAGAGGGTAAGGTGCTTCAGGCAAACGGAAACTTCCGTCCTTCCTCCGAGATCAAGATGCATATGAGAGTATATCAGAAGAGACCGGACGTAGGAGCGGTAGTGCATGCACATCCGGTATATGCAACCAGCTTTGCGATCGCAGGCATTCCGCTGACACAGCCGATCATGCCGGAGGCAGTCATCGCACTTGGCTGTGTTCCGATCGCAGAGTACGGTACACCGTCCACAATGGAGATCCCGGATAACGTAGAAAAGTACCTTCCGTACTTTGATGCAGTTCTTCTGGAAAGCCATGGTGCGCTGACTTGGTCCACAGATCTTCTGGCAGCTTATATGAAGATGGAATCTGTAGAATTTTACGCACAGCTGCTGTATCAGTCCAAGATGCTCGGCGGTCCGAAGGAGTTTGACGCTGCAACAGTAGAGAAGCTCTATGAGATCCGCAGAAAGATGGGACTTGCAGGAAGACATCCGGCAGATCTCTGTCAGAACAAGGGAGCAAAGAACTGCCACAACTGCGGCGGCAGCTGCACCTGCGGAACCAGCCAGACGACCGGAAGCGTAAGCTCAGATCCGGAACTGATCACCAACATTACAAAGAAAGTCATGGAGCAGCTCGGACTACTGCATTAAAAGGGAGGGATTCCTGTGACATTGGACGAGAATCTGATACAGGGCATCGTAAAAGAAGTGATGGCAAAGATGCAGATCAGGGAAAAATCCTCTGAAATGCACGGCGTCTTTCAGGATATGAATGAAGCAATCGAGGAAGCAAAGAAGGCTCAGCAGATCGTTCGCAGGATGTCGCTGGATCAAAGAGAACAGATCATAACAGCCATCCGCAGAAAGACTATGGAGACTGCGGAGATCATGGCAAGAATGGGCGTGGAGGAGACCGGCATGGGCAATGTCGGACACAAGATCCTGAAGCATCAGCTGGTAGCACAGAAGGTGCCGGGCACAGAGGATCTCCGCACCGAGGCATATTCCGGAGACCGGGGACTCACTCTGGTTGAGATGGGACCGTTTGGAGTGATCGGAGCGATCACCCCGTGTACCAATCCGAGTGAGACCGTGCTCTGCAACGTGATGGGAATGCTTGCCGCAGGCAATACCGTGGTATTCAATCCTCATCCGGCAGCGGTCAAGACCTCGATCTATGCGATCAATCTGGCAAATGAGGCATCGCTGGAGTGCGGCGGTCCGGATAACATTGCATGCACGGTAGAGCATCCGACGCTGGAGACCAGCAGTATTATGATGAAGCATAAGGATATTCCGCTGATCGCAGCTACCGGAGGTCCCGGAGTCGTGACCGCGGTACTTTCCAGCGGAAAGCGCGGTATTGGAGCAGGCGCGGGCAATCCGCCGGCGCTGGTAGATGAGACCGCAGATGTCCGCAAGGCGGCAGAGGATATCGTAAACGGATGTACCTTCGACAACAATCTCCCATGTATCGCAGAGAAGGAGATTGTCGCTGTGGAGAGCATTGCCGATGAGCTGATGCACTATATGCTGACAGAGCAGGGCTGCTATCGGATCAATGAGAAAGAACAGGCAGCACTGACGGAGGTGGTTCTTCAGAACGGAAAGCTGAACCGCAAATGTGTCGGCAGGAGTGCAAAGGTACTGCTTGGCATGATCGGTATTGAGGTACCGGACAATATCCGCTGTATCACCTTCTTCGGTGAGAAGGAGCATCCGCTGATCACGACAGAGCTGATGATGCCGATCCTGGGAATCGTCAGAGTCAGAGATTTCCGCGAGGGTCTGGAGTGTGCACTGTGGCTGGAACACGGCAACCGTCATTCCGCGCATATTCATTCGAAGAATGTAGACCACATTACTGAGTATGCGAAGGCAATGGACACCGCGATCCTTGTAAAAAACGGTCCGTCCTATGCAGCACTCGGCTTTGGCGGGGAGAGCATCTGCACCTTCACGATCGCAAGCCGTACCGGTGAGGGACTGACCAGTGCAAAGACCTTCACAAAAGCGAGACGCTGTGTCATGACAGACAGCCTGTGTATTAGATAGGAGGAGAGTATGAAAGCAAATCAGGCAGATATTGAGGCAATCGTAAAACAGGTGCTGGCCAGCATGGCAGGACAGACCGCAAATGCCTCCGCAGCTGCAAAGCCCTCCGGCGGCATTCCGAAGACTGCCCGCGTGGCAATGCTGACTGCATTGGAACATTATGATATTAAGGAATTCCCGATTCCGCCTCTCGGGGACGGGGATATTCTGGTAAAGGTAGAGGGCTGCGGAATCTGCGGAACCGATGCCCATGAATTTAAGAGAGACCCGTTCGGACTGATCCCTGTGGCACTCGGACATGAGGGCACCGGCGAGATCGTCGCAATGGGTAAAAATGTGAAGAAAGATTCTGCGGGAAAAGATCTCCACATCGGAGACAAGGTAGTCACCTGCATGATCTTCAAGGATGATCCGGAGATCACCATGTATGATCTGAATAAGCAGAATGTGGGCGGTGCAGATGTCTACGGACTGCTTCCGGATGATGATATCCACCTGAATGGATGGTTTTCGGATTATATCTTTATCCGCGAGGGATCCACAGTATTTAATGTCAGCGATCTGGATCTGGATTCCAGGATCCTGATCGAGCCGTGTGCCGTTCTGGTACATGCGGTGGAGAGAGCAAAGACCACCGGTATCCTGCGCTTCAACAGCCGTGTCGTTGTGCAGGGATGCGGACCGATCGGACTGATCTGTATCGCAGTGCTGCGCACGATGGGAGTGGAAAATATCGTGGCAGTGGACGGAAACGCAAAACGACTGGAATTTGCCAAAAAGATGGGTGCTGCAAAGAGCGTAAACTTTATGGAGCACAAAGGCATCGAGGAGCTTGCGGGAGCAGTGAAAGCACAGTTTGACGGTCATTTCGCAGACTTTGCCTTCCAGTGTACCGGCAACCCGAAGGCACATTCCAATATCTATAAATTTATCCGCAACGGCGGCGGACTCTGTGAGCTTGGATTTTTTATCAATGGTGGAGATGCAACGATCAATCCGCACTTCGATCTCTGTTCCAAGGAGATCACACTGGTCGGTTCCTGGGTATACACCCTCAGAGATTATGCGACGACCTTTGATTTTCTGAAGAGAGCAAATGCGATCGGTCTGCCGATGAAGGAACTGATCACTGACCGCTATCCGCTGGATCAGATCAATGAAGGTCACCGGAAGAATCTGGAAATGACCGGATTAAAGATCGCAATCGTAAACAATTAGAACACTGACAGGAGAAGAAGATGGCAGAAGCAGTAGGAATCTTAGAAGTTTTTGGACTGAGCACAGCGTTTCTGGCCGCAGATGCCGGATGCAAGGCGGCGAATGTGCGCCTGGAGGTCTTTGACAAAAATAAACCTGCCAATGCCGATTCCCTTCCGGTCCCGCTGCTCGTGACGATCAAGTACCGCGGCAGTGTGGAGGATGTGACAGCAGCAGTAGAAGCCGGCATGAGAGCGGCGGAGGCTGCCACAGGCGTAGTACAGCATCATGTCATAGCAAATCCTACAGAGGACTGTCAGAAGATGCTGAAGATCAGTGCATTGGATAAAAACTAAAATCATTGAAATATCAGAAAGTGGAGGATGAAAAAATGGCAAAAGAAGCTCTGGGTATGATTGAGACAAGAGGACTTACCGTTGCGATCGAGGCAGCAGATGCAATGACCAAATCTGCAGAGGTAACTCTGGTCGGCACAGAGAAGATCGGTTCCGGACTGGTGACCGTGATGGTGCGCGGAGACGTCGGAGCAGTAAAGGCAGCAGTTGAGAGCGGAAGTGCGGCAGCTACAAGACTTGGCGAGCTGGTGGCAGCACATGTGATCCCGAGACCGCATGAAGATGTGGAGAAGATCCTTCCGAAGATCTAAAGCAGACTGTTAAGGAGAAAACCATGGGGAAATCATATGGCTTTGTCGAGATCACCGGTGTGGTAGCGGCGATGGATGCTCTGGACATCATGCTGAAGACGGCGGATGTGGAGCTGGCCTCCTGGGAGAGAAAACTGGGCGGCCGTCTGGTTACCATGATCATACAGGGAGATATTGCATCCGTTGAGCAGGCGGTGGAAGCTGCGAAGACGCGGGCCATCAAGAAGCCGGCGGCGACGGCAATCATTGCAAGACCGCATGAGGAGACTGTCCGCATGGTGGAACTGAGTGCCAGCAGATGGAGGAAAAAGCAGGAGGAGTCGTGATGTCATCCGAAAGAGAAGTGCCTGCAAAGAAGGTGACCGCCAGAATCATCTCCGGAAAAGAGGAGAATCTCCGTCCGTGGGAGATGGCAGACAGTGAGGTGCGAAAGGCACTGACAGCTGTCGAGAAGAATAAGACAGAGAAAATACCGGCGGTCGAAGAAAAAAAGACAGTCGGAAACATAACCGAAGATCCGGCCGAAGAAGCGGTTAAAACGTCAGAACCGGCAGAATCAGTAGAACCGGCAGAAATCAGGACCGGGAAGACAACAGAAAAAAAGGAGGAAAAAAGAATGGCTCAGGAAGCATTGGGAATGATCGAGACAAGAGGACTGGTGGCAGCGATCGAGGCAGCAGATGCTATGTGCAAGGCTGCAAATGTAACTCTGGTTGGCACGGAGAAGATCGGTTCCGGACTGGTGACCGTGATGGTGCGCGGAGATGTCGGAGCAGTAAAATCATCCGTTGAGAGCGGAAGCGCAGCTGCATCCAGACTGGGTGAGCTGGTTGCGACACATGTGATCCCGAGACCGCATACAGATGTGGAGATGATCCTGCCTAAGGTACAGTGATCAGCTTTGTACATCGCAGAAAGCGGGTGTGACAGATGGATAATCAGAACATTGAGCTCATCACCAGACTGGTGATCGAGGCGATGCAGAAACAGACTGCGGCCGGAGACGGATATCTCGTCCCGGTCGGAGTTTCTGCCAGACACGTACATCTTACACAGGAGCATCTGGAGATCCTTTTTGGAAAGGGATATCAGCTGACCAGAAAAAAGGAGCTGATGGGCGGCCAGTTTGCTTCAAATGAGCAGGTCACGATCGTGGGACTGAAACTCCGCGCGATTGAGAATGTCCGGATCCTTGGACCGTGCCGCAGTGCATCTCAGGTGGAGATCTCTGCAACAGATGCAGTCAGACTCGGGGTGAGAGCTCCGATACGGCAGTCCGGAGATCTGAAGGGCTCTGCACCGATCGCAGTGGTCGGACCTAAGGGAGTTCTGTATCTGGAGGAAGGCTGTATCGTGGCACAGCGGCACATACATATGTCGCCGGCGGATGCCATGGCAGCAGGCGTGTCCAACGGACAGGAAGTAGCGGTCAGAGCAGACAATGACAGAGGAACCGTGTTTCAGCATGTGATCATCCGTGTGGATGAGAGCTTTCAGCTGGAAATGCACCTGGACACGGATGAGGCAAACGCCGCCGGGATCGGACCGGGTTCGACGGTGAGGATCGTAAAATAAAGAAATTCAGTGATGCAGCTGATGGGAGGTTGACGAAGAATGATAGTAGGCAAGGTCGTCGGAAGCGTGGTTGCTACCAGAAAAAATGAAAGACTGATCGGCAATAAATTTATGATCGTAGAACCGCTTTCGCAGATGAAGGGCAGCTTCCATCAGATCGTCGCCATCGACAATGTCGGTGCCGGCATTGGAGAGTATGTGCTGGTTGCACTGGGCAGTGCGGCCAGGATCGGCTGCGATACAGAGGCAGCGCCGGTAGATGCGGCAATCGTAGGGATCGTGGACGATGGAGCGGGTCTGAGATTGGAGTAGAGGCATGGAGATCAATGAATTAAAGAAAATCATACAGGAGAACGGTGTGGTCGGCGCCGGCGGTGCGGGCTTTCCGACGCATGCAAAGCTGGATGAGCACGCTGAGATCATTCTGATGAACTGTGCAGAATGTGAACCGCTGCTGAAGCTTCATAGGCAGCTTCTTCAGAAACATGCAGAAGAGATCCTTCGTACCTTTCATCTGATCGCGGAGACTGTCGGGGCAAAGGAAGCTGTCATCGGCGTCAAGAAATCTTACATTGATACTGTCCGAGCGCTGAAGCTCTATATCGATGAATATCCGGAAATGAGGATCCATCTGCTGGAGGAAGCCTATCCAATGGGTGATGAGGTGGTACTGATCTACGAGGCGACAAAGCGTGTCGTCCGCCCGGGAGGAATTCCGATCGAGCAGGGTGTGGCAGTGTTTAATGTTGAGACGGTCTATAACATTTCAAGAGCCCTGCAGCAGAAGCCGGTGACGGATAAGCTGGTGTCTGTTGTTGCAGAGGTCACGGATCCTGTCACCGTGCGTGTTCCGATCGGTACGCCTCTTCAAGAGGTCGTCTCGATGGCCGGTGAAGTGAAGGTGAAAGATCCGGTGTATCTGGTCGGAGGGCCGATGATGGGATCTCTTGGAACTCCGGAGCAGCCGGTCACCAAGACAACGAATGCGATCCTGGTACTTCCGGCAGATCATCCGATCGTGCTGAAGAAACAGCGGTCAGCGGCGATCGATCTGAAGCGCGCAGCCTCGATCTGCTGTCAGTGTCAGATGTGTACGGATCTCTGTCCGAGAAACGGTCTCGGACATCCGATCGAGCCGCATCTTTTCATGCGTGCGGCAGCCAATCAGGATTACAGAAATATCGTACCGTACAGCAATACCTTTTTCTGCAGTTCCTGCGGTGTCTGTGAAATGTATGCCTGTCCGCAGAGTCTTGCGCCGAGAACACAGATGGCTGAGTTCAAAGCAGGGCTGCGCAGTGCAGGATTAAAGCCTCCGGTTGTGACGGCAGCACCGGTAAAAGCAGCCAGAGAATTTCGCAGGGTTCCTGAGGAACGTCTGACAGCCCGCCTCGGACTGACCAGATATGATCAGCCGGCACCTCTGAAAGAGGAGCCTGCGGCTGTGAAAAAAGTCATCATCAACCTGTCGCAGCACATCGGAGCACCGGCAGAGCCGATCGTGAAGGTGTCTGATACCGTGAGCGCCGGACAGATGATCGCCAGACCGTCCAAAGGACTCAGCACGGCAGTGCATGCGTCCATCTCCGGAAGAGTGACTGCGGTGACAGAGAAATATATTGTAATCGTTGCATAGAAAGGGCAGATACAGTTATGGGAAAAGCAATCGGAATGATCGAATTCAAGACCGTAGCCAGCGGAATTACCGCCGCGGATGCTATGGTAAAAACCGCAGAGGTGGAAATCATTGAGGCTCAGACCGTCTGCCCGGGAAAATATATTGCAGTGATCACAGGAGACCTCAGTGCGGTGAAGGCTGCAGTGGAGACCGCGTGTGCGAAATATGAGACACAGCTGATCGACAGCTTTGTGCTCGGAAATCCGCATGAGTCTATTTTTCCTGCGATCTACGGCACGACCAGCGTGGAAAATATCAGTGCACTCGGAATCCTTGAGACTTATGATGCAGCGTCTGTGATCGAAGCGGCAGATATTGCGGCGAAGACTGCCATTGTCGAGCTGATCGAGCTGCGTATCGCAAAGGGAATGTGCGGAAAATCCTACATGCTTCTGACCGGTGAGGTATCGGCGGTCGAGGCAGCAATGGAAAAGGCAAAAGCCTACCTTGCTGAGAAAGGAATGTATCTGGATTCTTCTGTGATCGCACATCCTGACAGAAAAATGTGTGAAAAAATTCTGTAGCTGATGAGCTGAAAAAGTGATAAAATCGAATGATCAAAGAAAAAATCGCAGAAGTGAGGTACCGCAGATGCTTGCAGTAGAACGTCGAAATCTGATCATTGAAAAACTTCATCAGGAAAAGAGGGTGGTCGTCAGTGACCTGAGCCGTCTTTTTTCTGTTTCTGAGGAGACGATCCGGAGAGATCTGGATAAAATGGAGCAGGACGGGCTTCTGATCAAGAGCTACGGCGGTGCGATTCTGAATGAGAGCACCAGCATAGATCTTCCGTTTAATGTCCGCAAAAACAGAAATGTTGCGGGCAAACAGATCATAGCGGATCTGGTCTCCGGTCTGATCAGTGAGGGAGAGCGCATTATGCTGGATGCGAGTACGACCAGCGTCTTTATCGCCAAGGCGCTGAAGCAGAAGGAACAGCTCACAGTGATCACGAACTCGATCGAGAATCTGATCGAGCTCTCCGATAAAAATACCTGGAATATCATTTCCGTCGGCGGAACCCTGAAAGGGGATTATTTGGCCATGGTCGGACCGAAGGCGGAGGAGGGACTGCGCGACTATCGTGCAGATAAGGCGCTGATTTCCTGCAAGGCACTGCAGCCGGAGCTGGGATGCTTTGACTCTTCCGATGAGTTCTCCTGTGTCAAGCGCGCGATGATCCGGGCTTCCAAAGAGGTGATCCTTGCGGTGGATCATTCAAAATTTGAACAGGAATCCTTCTCAAAGATCTGTGAACTTCGCGAAGTCAGCATGATCGTGACGGATAGAAAGCCGTCGGAGCAGTGGTTGACACGCTTTGAAAAAGCGGGTGTGAACTGCATTTATCCGCGCTGATAGCGTCCGGGAGTCACGCCCTTGTATTTTTTGAAGATCCGAATAAAATAGCTGAGGTCATTGAATCCGCTGCGATAGGCGATCTCCGTGATGGAATCGTCTGTGGTAGACAGCTCGCTGCAGGCCTGTTCGATGCGCTGGCGGTTGAGATATTCCATCGGCTTCTGATGGGTCATTTCATTGAAAAAGCGGCAGAAATATTTCGGGGACATCGAAACAGTGTCCGAGAGCTGCTGCAGAGTGATCTGATTTCTGTAATTTTCTTCCATAAATTCCAGTACTTTCTTGAGCTGCAGGATGCGCCGGTAGTCTCTGCGCGTCTGTGACAGACTCTCCAGAAAATATCTCTTTTCAAAAATCAGTCCGAAAAAGTGATAAAATAATCCAAATACGGTCAGCTCATAACCCGGATACTGTCCTCGGATCGCATCGAAAAGCGGTGCAGTACAGGCGAGGATTTCAGGATATCTGTCTGTAAAATGGTGATAGATCATCACTTCCTGGCGGATGATTTTCTGCATGTAATCGGAGCAGACCGGATTGTTTTTGACAAACGCATGGATATCAAAAACGATGCATTCGTAGACACAGTCCTCGGGAATCCCGGAATGCAGGATGCCGCTATGGATAAAAATGATATCTCCGGCGGAAGCGGTGAACTGTTTTTCGTCTAATGTCACAGTGAGACTGCCTTCCAGGATCCGGATGATCTCGTACTCCACATGCCAGTGATAGGACATAAAGTAGCGGGGATGGGCCGCATCGATGTGATGAAATTCAAACGGAAACTCATAGGTGCCGCGCAGCCGGTTTTCGTTATTTCCGAAATTATGCAAGGAAAAACCTCCTTTTGGTGAATATTGTACTATTTTTGTCCAGTATATCACAAGTAATTTTCCTTTTGCAATTGTATACTATAGACATCTACGGGAAAAGACCGTACTGAATTATCGGTATTTTCCATAAGAAGAATCGTTAAAAGACTTAAGGAGGATATGTATTATGGCAGAGAACAGATATGTCGGCAGCTATCCGGTGATCGGTATTCGTCCGGTAATCGATGGACGCCGCGGCGCACTGGACGTCAGAGGATCTCTCGAAGAGCAGACAATGAATATGGCAAAGGGAGCAGCAAAGCTGTTCACAGACAACCTGAGATATTCCAACGGTGAGCCGGTAAAGGTCGTTATCTCCAATACTACGATCGGCCGTGTCGGTGAGTCCGCAGCCTGCGCAGATCAGTTCCGCAAAGAAGGCGTTGATATTACTCTGACCGTTACTCCGTGCTGGTGCTACGGTGCTGAGACTATGGATATGGACCCGCAGACCATCAAGGCTGTATGGGGAATGAACGCAACAGAGAGACCGGGTGCAGTTTACCTTGCATCTGTACTGGCTACACATGCACAGAAGGGTCTTCCGGCATTCGGTATCTACGGACATGAGGTAGTAGAAGCTGATGATATGACCATTCCGGCAGACGTTGAGGAGAAGCTGCTTCGTTTCGGACGTGCAGCAGTTGCAGCAGCAACCATGAGAGGAAAGTCTTATCTGCAGATCGGTTCTGTCTGCATGGGTATCGGCGGATCTATCATCGATTCCGACTTTATCGAGTCTTACCTCGGCATGCGTGTTGAGTCTGTAGATGAGGTAGAGATCATCCGTCGTATGACAGAGGGCATCTATGATCATGCTGAGTTCGAGAGAGCACTTGCATGGGCAAAGAAGACCTGCACGATCGGCTTTGACAAGAACCCGGATTTCCTCAAGATGAGCGAGGAGAAGAAGGAAGAGCAGTTTGAGTTCGTTGTAAAGATGGCTGTTATCATCAAAGAGCTCATGAGCGGATGCAAGAACCTGGACGAGAAGTTCTCTGAGGAGGCGATCGGACACAATGCACTCGCAGCAGGTTTCCAGGGACAGAGACAGTGGACAGACTTCTATCCGAATGCTGACTTCGCTGAGGCAGTATTAAATACTTCCTTTGACTGGGAAGGAGCACGTGAGCCGTATGTTCTGGCTACCGAGAATGATGTACTCAACGGTCTTGGCATGATGTTCATGAAACTTCTGACCAACCGAGCACAGATCTTTGCTGATGTACGTACCTACTGGAGCCCGTCAGCAGTCAAGAGAGTGACCGGCTATGATATCGAGGGTGTTGCAGCTGAGAACGGCGGATTCATCCATCTGATCAACTCCGGTGCAGCTTGCCTGGATGCATGCGGTGAGGCAAAGGATGAGAACGGCAACCCGGTTATGAAGGAGTGGTGGAACGTAACAGAGGCAGATCAGGATGCGATCATGAAGGCAACTACCTGGAATGCAGCTGATAACGGATACTTCCGCGGCGGCGGATTCTCTTCACGTTTCCTGACCGAGGCTGAGATGCCGGCTACCATGATCCGTCTGAACCTTGTAAAGGGTCTCGGACCGGTCGTACAGATTGCAGAAGGATGGACTGTAAAACTGCCGACAGATGTTTCAGATCAGCTCTGGAAGCGTACAGATTACACCTGGCCGTGTACATGGTTCACACCGAGATGTGACGGCGAGGAAGGCGCATTCAAGAGTGCTTACGATGTAATGAACAACTGGGGAGCAAACCATGGTGCAATTTCCTATGGTCATATCGGTGCAGATGTCATCACACTCTGCTCTATGCTCCGTATTCCGGTTTGCATGCACAACGTTCCGGAAGAGAAGATCTTCCGTCCGGCATGCTGGAATGCATTCGGAATGGACAAAGAGGGTGCAGATTTCAGAGCCTGCAAGACCTACGGTCCGCTTTACAAATAAGAAAGAACGGCATTCCGGGAGGGGGAAGAGCATACTTCCTGCTCCCGGAATTTTTTTGTTTCTTTTTGAAAAAAGCTGATTGACAAACGATTGAGGGATGCTTATAATGACAAAGTATGGATAGGAGGGCATCGTATGCTGATTGATTTACACGAAGTGTTACAGGACGACGGTAAAGTAGTGCAGAAAGATGCAGCCCTGGAGATGGATACCTATGTATCGGACTTCGGAGAGTTTCCTATCGCCAGCAAGGCTCCTGTTTCCCTGAAGCTACAGAACAGGGGAGAGAGGGAATTGCGTATACAGGGGAGTACAGAGCTGACTCTGATCGTTCCCTGTGATCGGTGTCTGAGTGAGGTCAGAGTTCCGTTTGCACTGCAGATCGAGAGAGATGTGGATATGAAGCAGACAGACGATGAGCGCACAGAGGCGCTGGATGAGACAAGCTATATCGAAGGATATCATCTGGATGTGGATCAGCTTATCTGTTCGGAGATGCTGGTGAGTTGGCCATCTAAGGTGCTGTGCCGTGAGGACTGCAGAGGACTCTGCAGGATCTGCGGAACCGATCTGAACAAACATACCTGTAGCTGCAGTGATGACAGTTCCGATCCGAGGATGGCACAGATCCAGGAAATCTTCAGAAAATTTAAGGAGGTGTAACCATGTCAATCTGTCCGAAGAATAAATCTTCCAAGGGAAGAAGAGACAAGAGAAGAGCTAACTGGAAAATGACTGCTCCGAATCTTGTAAAGTGCAGCAAGTGCGGCGAGCTGATGATGTCACACAGAGTCTGCAAGAACTGCGGAACTTACAACAAAAAAGAGATCGTTGCTCAGGAAGCGTAAGTCCTGTAAGCTCTTCGGGAAACCGAAGAGCTTTTTTATTTGCGCGAGTAGCGATTCTGAAGGTGTCGCTTTGCGACCGCGCTCGGCACAAGAATGTGCCAAGGCACATTCCTTGTTCCTGCTTCTCTTTGTTCTTGATTTTTAGAAAGATGTCTTGTATGATAGCAATAGCTGCAAGGGAGGTAAAGATATGCAGGAAAAAGTCAGAGTTGTAGTGGATGCTATGGGCGGTGACAATGCACCTGCTGCACCGATAGCGGCAGCTGTCGATGCACTCGAGAAGCATGAGAACCTGGAGGTCATTCTGGTAGGTCGTGAGGAAGTGATCCGCACAGAGCTTGCCAGGCGCGTGAAGACCATTCCGAGCCGGCTGGAGATCGTACATGCAGAGGACGTCATTGAGATGGCAGAGCCTCCGGTGAATGCGATCCGCAGAAAGAAACAGTCCTCGATCGTAGTAGGCATGAATCTGGTGAAAAAGGGTGAGGCAGATGCGTTTGTCTCTTCCGGAAGTACCGGTGCGGTTCTGGTAGGCGGACAGCTGATCGTCGGCAGGATCCGCGGGATCGAGAGACCGCCTCTTGCCCCTCTGATTCCGACAGAGAACGGGGTGGCACTGCTGATCGACTGCGGTGCGAATGTGGATGCAAGATCATCCCATCTGGTGCAGTTTGCACGCATGGGCTCCATATATATGGAAAATGTCGTCGGCATCAAAAATCCACGTGTCGGTCTGGTGAATATCGGAGCGGAAGAGGAAAAGGGAAATGCGCTTGTAAAAGAGACTTACCCCTTATTGAAAGAGTGTCCGGATATCAACTTTATCGGAAACGTAGAGGCGCGGGATATCCCGGCAGGAGTCTGTGATGTCATTGTCTGTGAGGCTTTCACGGGAAATGTCATCCTGAAGCTCTATGAAGGACTTGCCGGCACCCTGATGAAAAAGATCAAGGGCGGTATGATGAGCAGCCTTCGCTCGAAAGTCGGAGCACTTATGGTGAAGCCGGCGCTGAAGAAGACACTGAAGACCTTCGATGTTTCAGAGCACGGCGGAGCGCCGATGCTTGGCCTGAACGGTCTGGTCGTAAAGACCCACGGCAGTGCAAAATCCGTTGAGATCAGCAATGCTATCGGACAGTGCATTCAGTTTGAAAAACAGCATATGAATGAGAAGATAAAGGAACATCTCATTAAAGAAAAAGAAAACAACTGATAGGAGGATAATCATGGAATTCGAAAAACTGCAGAAAATTATCGCGGAGGTTCTGAACGTAGATGAGAATGAGATCACTCCGGATACTACCTTTGTAGATGATCTCGGAGCAGATTCCCTGGATGTATTCCAGATCATTATGGGAATTGAGGAAGAGTTTGATATCGAAATTCCGAATGAGCAGGCAGAGAAGATCGTATCCGTTGGCGACGCTGCAGAAGCGATCAAGAACGTGGTCGGCTAAGACAGAGAAAAACGGTCCGCAGGACCGTTTTTTTCGTACCAAAGCAGGCAAGGCAGGCTGTCTGCGTGAAATGGAGAAGATAATATGAGAAATATCAGCGAATTGGAAACAATCATCGGTTACACATTTCAGGACAAAGAGCTTCTGGAGAATGCGATGCGCCACAGCTCCTTTGCAAATGAGTGCCGTCTTCACAATGTAAAGGACAATGAACGTCTGGAGTTTCTGGGAGATGCTGTTCTGGAACTTACCAGCAGTGAATTCCTGTACCAGAATTACCCGGATCTGCCGGAGGGACAGCTTTCCAGACTGAGAGCGAGCATTGTATGCGAGCCTACTCTGGCGCAGTGTGCGGCAGATGTGGAACTGAGCAGCTTTCTCAGACTCGGCAAGGGAGAGGAACTGACCGGAGGAAGAAACAGAGATTCTATCGTTTCAGATGCCCTGGAGGCACTGATCGGTGCGATTTATCTGGATGGTGGTTTTACTGATGCAAAAGAATTTGTGCTGCGTTTTATTATGAACGATATCGAGAATAAAAAACTCTTTTATGACAGCAAGACTATCCTGCAGGAACTGGTGCAGAGTCGTTATAAAGGAGAGGTGATCCGCTATCAGCTGACCGGCGAAGAGGGACCGGATCATGATAAAACCTTTATCGTGCAGCTCTTTGTGGGCGAGAAGGCCTTTGAGAGCGGCAGCGGAAGAACCAAGAAGGCAGCTGAGCAGCAGGCGGCATATCGCACCATCCTGAAGCTGAAAGGACAGAAGGAAGCATAGGCATGTATTTAAAGAGCATAGAGGTTCAGGGATTCAAATCCTTTGCCAACCGCATGAAGTTTGAATTTCATAACGGCATTACCGGCATCGTGGGACCGAACGGAAGCGGAAAGAGCAATGTGGCAGATGCTGTCCGCTGGGTACTCGGTGAACAGAGTGCAAAGCAGCTGCGAGGTGCCAACATGCAGGATATCATCTTCGCCGGAACCGAGCATCGAAAACCGCTCGGTTTTGCGATGGTATCGATCACCCTGGACAATTCCGATCATCGTCTTCCTGTGGATTTCACCGAGGTGACCGTGACCAGAAGACTGTATCGCTCCGGAGAGAGTGAATACCTGATCAATGGAACCGGCTGCCGCCTCAGAGATATCCAGGAGATGTTTTACGATACCGGTATCGGCAAGGAAGGCTATTCCATCATCGGACAGGGACAGATCGACAAGATCCTGAGCGGCCGTCCGGAAGAGCGAAGAGAGCTCTTTGATGAGGCTGCCGGAATCGTGAAATTCAAGCGCAGAAAACAGACTACGATGAAGAAGCTGGAGGATGAGGAGTCCAATCTGACACGTGTCAGGGACATCCTTTCGGAGCTGAACCGTCAGATCGGTCCGCTGGAACGGCAGGCAGAGAAGGCACGTCTGTATCTGAAAAAGAGGGATGAGCTGAAAAAGCTCGATATCAACCAGCTGCTGCTCGACCGTGAACGCACGGCATTGCAGCTGAAGCAGGCGGAAGAGAAGCTGCAGATCTCCGAGGAAGATCTGAAAAATGTAGGGCTTCAGATCGAGAATGTCCGGAAGTCCTATGACAGGATCGAGGCGGCATCCGAAAAACTTCAGGCAGAGATCGAGGAGAAGCAGGGACAGCTCTCCGAGAGCAGACTGCTGCGCAGTCAGAGGGAGAATCAGATCGAGCTTCTGAGCGAGCAGATCCGTCTGGCACAGGCAAACGATGAACATTATCTGACACGTCTGCATACGATCGAAGAGGATCGAAAATCACACCGTCAGGAGCTGGAGCTGGCTGCGGTCAGCAGAAAAGAACTGGCTGAAAAACTCGGACAGGCAAAGCAGGAGGAGTCCGGCTTTGACAAACGCAGCAGAGAGCTGGCGGAGGAGATCTCCGGACTCGAGAGAGAGACATCTTCCGGTCAGGCGGAACTCATCGATCACCTCAATCATCAGGCCGGAATCAAGGCCGGAAAGCAGCGTTACGACGCGATGAAGGAGCAGCTGCAGATCAGAAACTCAGAGCTTGCCGGACGAATCCTGCTGGCGAGAAACGAGGAGGAGGAATTCCGGAAAAATCTGGAGACCTTAAAAGAGGATCACAGAGCTATTCAGAAAAATATCGAAGGACTGCATAAATGCTTTCACAGCCTGACTGCACAGGAGCAGAAGCTGACCGCAGCCCTCTCAGAGCAGGGCGGAGCCTACGAGAAAGTCCGTATGGACTACCACAGAGAGGCTTCGAGACTGGAATCGCTCCGCAACATTACCGAGCGCTATGACGGCTACGGAAACAGTATCCGCAGAGTCATGGAGCAGAAGGCGGTCTATCCGGGACTGCACGGCGTAGTGGCAGACTTGATGCAGACAGACAGAAAATATGAGCTGGCGATCGAGACAGCCCTGGGCGGAAGCATTCAGAATATCGTAACGCAGGATGAAGAGACGGCAAAATCGATGATCGACTTCCTGAAAAAGAATAAGTATGGACGTGCGACCTTCCTTCCGCTCTCGGCGATCCGTTCCAGAGGAGGCATTTCGAACGAGAGAGCCCTCTATGAGGCAGGTGTGATCGGCATTGCAAGTACACTGGTGCGCACAGAGGACAGATATGAGCAGCTGGTGGAATCTCTGCTCGGAAAGACGCTGGTCGTAGGCCATATCGACCATGCGATCGCTATTTCCAGAAAATACCGGCAGACCCTGCGAATCGTCACACTGGACGGAGAACTGTTCAACGCAGGAGGTGCGATCTCTGGTGGTGCCTTTAAGAATTCCAGCAATCTGCTCGGCAGACGAAGAGAGATTGACGATCTGAAACAGAAGGCAGGCAGGCTGTATCAGGAGATGCTCACCCTGCAGGAGAAGATCGAAAAAGAACGTGCACAGAGACAGGATGTCCGAGAAGAGCTGCGCACACTGCAGGAGGAGCTGCAGAGTGAGATGCTCCGCGAAAACACGGCGAAGCTGAGACTGGCCGAGATCGACAGTCAGAAGGAAAAGAACCGAAGCGGAAGTCAGCAGCTGAGCACTGAGGCTGCGGACATTGCAGAACAGCTGCAGTCCATTGAGCGGGAGCTGGAGAATATCCGGCAGAAGCTGCAGGAAGGCAGTCAGCTGCAGGAAAACCTGGAAAACAGGATCCGTGCGGGTCAGAGCGCGCTCGAAGAGAAGAGAAAACAGCTCGAGGCAGAGAACGGACAGCTGCTGAAGGCAGGAACAGAAGCCGCAGAGCTGAAACAGAAAGAAGAATTCGTGCTTCAGAATATTGCACGTCTGAAGCAGGAACTGACCCAGCTTGAGCAGGAACAGCGCGAGATCGAGGAGATCCTGCGCGGTCAGGGAGATGAGATCGCCCGAAAGACGCAGGAGATGGAACAGATCCGCAGTCTGATCGCTGCAGAGCAGGCGGATGAACAGGAACTGGAGCAGGAATTGAGTGATCAGAATGCAGAGAGAAAACAGCTGACAGAGAAGAACCGCGGGTTCTTTGAAAAACAGGAAGAGCTGATGAAGCAGAGCGGTCTCCTGGAAAAGGAGAAGGTCCGTCTGGAGACACAGAAAGAGCGTCTTTCAGAGTATCAGGAACGTCAGGTCAACTATCTCTGGGAAGAGTACGAACTGACCTTAAGCGAGGCGAGAGAGCTGAAGGATGACACACTGGCATCGGCGGAGGATCTGAAAAAACAGGTATCGCAGAGAAAGGCAGAGATCAAAGCACTCGGTCCGGTCAATGTGCACGCGATGGAGGAATACCGGGAGGTGCACGAGCGGCAGACCTTCCTGACAGACCAGTACAACGATCTGGTCGAGGCGGGAGATGCGCTCAAAAAGATCATCACCGAGCTGGATACCGGCATGCGCAGACAGTTCAACGAAAAATTTGCGCAGATGCAGGAGGAATTCTCAAAATCCTTCCGTGCACTGTTCGGCGGAGGAAGCGGAAAGCTGTCCCTGGTGGAGGATGAGGATATTCTTGAGGCAGGTATCCTGATCAATGCCCAGCCGCCCGGAAAGAAGCTGCAGAACATGATGCAGATGTCCGGAGGAGAGAAGGCTCTGACAGCGATCGCACTGCTGTTTGCGATCCAGAATATGCAGCCGTCACCGTTCTGTCTGCTGGATGAGATCGAGGCGGCGCTCGATGAGAGCAACGTCGCCAGATATGCGCAGTATCTGCACAAGTTGACAAAAAACACGCAGTTTATTATTATTACACATAGACGCGGAACCATGGAAGCTGCGGACCGCCTGTACGGAATTACCATGCAGGAGAAGGGTGTTTCCACACAGGTTTCGGTAAATATGGTCGAGGGAGATCTCGACCAGTAAGAGGAGGATCAGCATGGAAGAAAAGAAGGGCTTTTTTAAACGGCTGGCAGAAGGTCTTTCAAAGACAAGAAATAATATTGTGGCAGGAATTGACAACATTTTCAGTGGATTCTCCAGCATAGACGATGATTTTTATGAGGAGATCGAGGAGACACTGGTGATGGGAGACCTGGGTATCAATGCTACCACAGCCATCATCGAAAAACTGAAGGCAGCAGTGAAGGAAAACCATATCACTGAGCCGGAGGAGTGCAAGAAATATCTGATCGAGAGCATCAAGCAGCAGATGGATGTCGGCGAGACCGCTTACGAGTTTGAGAACAGAACCTCTGTCGTGCTCGTGATCGGCGTCAACGGTGTCGGCAAGACCACCAGCGTCGGCAAGCTGGCAGGAAAGCTGAAGGATCAGAACAAGAAGGTCATTCTTGCGGCAGCAGATACCTTCCGTGCGGCAGCAGGGGAGCAGCTGACAGAGTGGGCAAACCGTGCGGGTGTGGAGATTATTTCCGGACAGGAAGGCTCTGATCCTGCAGCAGTCATCTATGATGCGGTAGCTGCGGCAAAGGCAAGACATGCGGATGTTCTGCTCTGCGATACTGCGGGCAGACTGCACAATAAGAAGAATCTGATGAATGAGCTTGGCAAGATCAACCGTATCCTTGAGAGAGAATATCCGGAAGCCTACCGTGAGACCCTGGTAGTGCTTGACGGAACGACCGGACAGAATGCGCTCTCCCAGGCAAAGGAGTTTGCGGAGGTTGCGGATCTGACCGGTATCATTCTGACAAAGCTCGACGGTACCGCAAAGGGCGGTATCGCAGTGGCGATCCAGTCAGAACTTGGCATTCCGGTAAAATATATCGGAGTCGGAGAAAGTATCGACGACCTGCAGAAGTTTGATGCAGATCAGTTTGTAAATGCACTGTTTTTAAATGAATGAAAGTCCTAATCCCCCAGCTATGCTGGGGAGAATAGGGTAGTTGGAAACGG
>JAUNAF010000051.1 GCA_030527715.1 Eubacteriales bacterium | reverse complement strand
CCGAAAAGTTGGTCTTTTTGGATTTGAAGTGTCCGCACCTATGGGTACAGTTTAATTAAGGGAATGGATACCCTCTACTTCTTATTTTCAACCTTTCATTTCAGACCAATTCTCCCGGTCAAAATTCTTTGGCCTGGATTTCACTTTTCCATTTCAGACCAATTTCCCAGCCGGAATTCTTTGGTCTGGTTTTCATTTTTTCATTTCAGACCAATTTCCCGGCCAAAATTCATTGACCTAGATCTCACTTTTCGATTTCAGGTCAATTTCAGCATCAATCATAAAGAGACGAAAAAGGAGCCGCTGCTCCATAGAATGAATGACTCATCTATTTCGCAGCAGCTCCTGCTTCAGATCCTAAAATATCTTATGCGGTGTAGATCCTGACTCCGAAGGATTCGTGTATGATCGTGCGCGCTTCTTCTATAGAAGCAAATTCTCCTGCCTTGAGCATCTGAGCTGTGATATTACCGATCGCAGTGGCCTCGCCCGGACCGGCATGTACCTCTTTTCCTGTGATCTTTGCCGTCAGCTCATTCAGATAAACTGCCTTGGAGCCTCCGCCTACGATATGAATTCTTGAGAAAGTCCTGCCGGCCATCTCCTCCAGTTCCTTTGCCGTGCGCGCATAGCACTCTGCAAGGCTGGTGTAGATCACCGCTGCCAGTTCTCCGAGTGTCTCCGGAACCTGCTGCCCGGTGCGTCTGCAGTAGTCTTTCACTGCCTCTGTCATATTTTCCGGTGAGAGGAAGCACTCATCGTTGGCATCCACACGGGAAGGAAAGTCCTCCGCCGCTTCCGCCATCTCGCAGATCTCTGCAAAATTGTACTCGTCATTAAATTCATGGCGCACTGACTGGATCATCCAGAGGCCCATGATATTTTTCAGATAACGGAAACGTCCCGCATAGCCGCCCTCATTTGTGAGATTCAGTTCACAGCTTCTCGGAGAACAGTCCGCGGTCTCACGCTCCAGTCCCATCAGCGACCAGGTGCCTGAACTGATGTAGATGAAATCATCATCATTTGCCGGAACCGCCAGTACCGCAGATCCGGTATCATGTGTCGCAGGAGCCACGACTTCCAGATCAAAGCCCAGCTCCTCCTGCAGCTCTTTTCTCAGATGTCCGATGCTTGTTCCCGGCATGATCAGATTCTGGAAGATCCTGCGCGGATAACCCAGCATATCTATCAGCTCATAGTCCCACTGCTTTGTCTCTGCGCTGACCAGCTGTCCGGTGGTCGCCTCCGTATATTCATTCGTTTTCTGTCCTGTCAGCAGGAAATGGAAGTAGTCCGGCACATGCAGCAGTGTCTGCGCGCGGTCCAGATATTCCGGATGCTTCTTTTTCACTGCCATCAGCTGATAGATCGTGTTGAAGATCGCCTTCTGGATACCTGTTCTTGCATAAAGATCCTCCAGAGAAATGATCTTGTACACCTCTTCATCCATACCGTCCGTGCGGTGATCGCGGTAACCAACGGTATTGCCGATCACCTCATCCTTTTCATCCAGAAGCACAAAGTCTACACCCCAGGTATCCACCCCCATGCTTACCGGGATCTTTCCGATCTCTTTGCACTTCTTCAGTCCGTTTTTCACTTCATTGAACAGACGGTCGAACTCCCAGCAGCGTTCTCCGTCCTTTTTAACCATACCGTTCTGGAAACGGTACACTTCTTCCAATACCATTTTTCCGTCTTCCACATGCCCCAGAATGTGGCGGCCGCTGGATGCTCCGATATCCACAGCCAGATAATATACAGCCATAAGAAAACCCTCCTGTGTTCAGATTTTGTTGCTTATCCCCCACTTGCCTCTTTGTATTGGTTATAACATATACGATCCTCGTTTGTCAAAATTTTACAGCATTTTCAACATAATTATCAGAAAATATGTCTATCTTCTTGACGAATTGACGATAAACAGGATAGACTGAACATGCGAAAAATTTTCCGACCTTATCTTACGAAAAGGACAGCTTACTATGAATATTCCATATTATTTTGATCTTCATACACATTCGCTGGCAAGCGGTCACGGAACTGCTTCCACGATCTCTGATATGGCCAAGACTGCCGCGGCACGCGGTCTCTCGGCACTCGGCGTCTCGGACCATGCGCCGGGAACTCTGGGTTCTGCAACGGAATCCTATTTCCGCAGTCTTGCCCTCGCTCCGCGCAGGCGTTTCGGACTGCAGCTGCTCTATGGAGTGGAGCTGGATATCCTCGATGTGAACGGCAGGCTGGATCTGTCAGATGAGATCCTCTCCTCTCTGGATTATGCGATCGCCAGCATGCACCCTGCGAATTTTACTCCGCGCTCAAAAGCGGAAAATACCGAAGCCTGTATCCATGCCATGAAGCATCCGAAGGTCCGCATCCTCGGGCACTGTGATGATTCCCGCTATCCGGTGGACTATCCCGCCATTGTGCAGGCTGCTCTCGAATATCAGGTATTTCCGGAAATAAACAATGCCTCCCTGGCGCCGGACGGCTGCCGTGGGGAGGCAGAAGAAAACATTATGAAACTTTTAACCTACTGTGCAGCCGCCGGATGTCCGGTACTGCTTTCCAGTGACAGCCACGGCACAGAGCATCTCGGAGATTTCTCCTATGCTGAAGCCCTGCTTGCAAGGCTGCACTTTCCGCAGGAGCTGATCCTCAACCGCAGTATGGATCATCTTGCATTCTTTAAACACTGATAAGCGTAGAAGGCTGCGCCGACGGCACCTTTTTCCTCGGCGTCTTCGACCATCACCACCCGCAGATTTCCTGCCGGCAGCGGCTTTCTGGCATGCACCTTCAGGCGCTCCAGCAGCCGTTCTGTCGGAAACTTTTTCATGCTCGTAACTCCTCCGCCGATGATGACATAGTCCGGATCCAGAATATTGACCTCCGATGCCACCGCACAGGCCATTCGATCGATAAACTGCAGCAGCAGTTCTTCGTCTCCGTGCTTCTCGAAGATGTCTCCGACGTGCGTATCCTGATAGACCTCTCTGCAGAGTGCCGCCAGATACTTTCCGCCTGCGAGACTTTCCATACAGCCTCTGTTTCCGCAGCCGCATTCTCTCTCACTTCCATCCACCGGAATATGCCCAAGCTCACCTGCTGCCCCGTTTCTGCCAAGCAGCGGGCGTCCGAAGATCTGGATCGCATTGCCGATGCCGGTTCCAAAATAGCATCCGATCAGCACCTCACAGTCCGGGATCTCATATTTTTTCACATCATAGTACAGTGCCATCGTGACATCGCGCTCAATAAATACCGGCATCCCGAGAGCCTCGGTCAGCACCTTCACCACCGGAAGATTCTCCATGAACGCCACATTCGGTGCCTGCATCACATAGGTTCTTTCCCGATCGATCGTTGCCGGAAAGCCGATCGCCGTCGCCAGCGGCTTCAGTCCCTGTGCTCTCAGCTCTTCCACATAGCCTGTCATATATCGGCGCAGATCCTCCATTGCATCCGGAGTATGGAACACGGTTCCGACCGGAATCTTCTGAAATCTCAGCACCTCCGCATGCTCATTTACGGCTCCAATACGGAAATTTGTTCCGCCGATATCAATACCGATGACACAGGACTCCGCCATGGCTGTTCCTCCTTTTGCTTCTCATTCGTTTTATGCTTCATCACCCTTGAAGACGATGCCGGCTGCCTTTCTGCTCTGCTCCAGCACCTCCACGACCTTCGGCATGACTGCAAGACGCTCATAGACTGCATCGTAGTCGTCTGCCAGCAGCAGCTTTGTCAGATTCTGAATCTCATAGAACCAGCGGTCCGGATTCGGCTGCTCATTGAACGTCTCATCGGAAGTCTTCGTGACCACGCGGATCTCTGCAAGTCCGTTGCTGCCGTCCTTGATATAGATGAATCCCTTTTCACCCTGGAACTGAACAGAATTGACACCCCAGGTATCCTTCGCGCCTGCGCATTCGCAGACAAAGCCCGGATACTGCAGCATCATAATACCGGAAGTATCTGAAAGATTTTTATAGATATTCGGATAGTAGACTGCCTTTTCCGGTGTACCGAACAGTGCAATGTTCAGATAGACATTATAGAAATTGATATCCATCAGACAGCCGCCTGCAAATTCCGGATTGAAAATATTCGGAACCTTTCCTTCCAGTACCTGATCATAGCGGCTGGAATACTGACTGTAATTGCACAGTGCCAGCTTTAACGGACCGATCTTCGGCAGTTCTCTCTTCAGGATCTCAAAGTTCGGAAGGAAGGCGGTCGGCACAGCGTCCACCAGAAACAGTTTCTTTTCTTTCGCCAGAGCGACCAGTTCTCTCGCCTGCTCTGCCTTTGTGCAGAACGGTTTCTCACAGATCACATTCTTGCCTGCGAGGAGTGCCTTCTTCGTCTGTCCGTAATGAAGGCTGTTCGGAGATGCCACATAGACAAAATTGATCCTGTCATCCGCCAGCATCTGATCCAGATCTGTGTATACCTTTGCACAGCCGTACTCACCTGCCAGCTTTCTGCCGTTCTCCTCAGTTCTGGAGTAAACCGCCTCCAGAGAAATGCCGTCTGTCACCTTTACGGCATCCAGAACGGAATGTACGATCACGCCTGAACCAATCGTTCCCAGTCTGATTTCCTTCATAATTATCCCCTCTATTCTGCTGCGTAAGACTTTGCCACTGCGGTTGCCTCCTCCAGTGCACGGAGTACATAGACTACCTCAGAATCCTTAACACACTTCTCCTTGCCCTGCTCGATCGCCTCGACCAGACTGTCATAGATACGCTCATAGTGTGCGCAGCCTACCGGCACCTTCTCCTCTGTGCGCTCGCCGTTCTCGTTGATATAGACCAGTGTTCCCCAGCGATCCTCCGGAGCCATCTCTGTGCTGATCACATGACGTCCGATGGTCTTTTTCTTTCCGGAATTGTGGATGACCGGCGGAAGTGTAAAGCTGCCCTTGGTTCCGTGAACGGTAAATCGCGGGTAATCGATCAGTACACACATGCTGGTATTTACGGAAGCCTTGCTGTTTCCATAGAAGAACTCCAGATCATAGTAGTCATCTGCAACTCCCGGATGATGGATACTTCTCACATCAAAGTTGGTGTGATCCGGCTCTCCGAGCAGGCTGACGATCTGATCGATGAAATGTACTGCCAGATTGTACGGGGTACCGTAGGTATCATACCAGCCGTTCTCTCGATAGTAGTCGTAATGACTCTCCAGTCTTACCAGCTGACCGAGCTTTCCGCTCTCAACCACTTCCTTGACTGCCAGGAAATCCGCATCAAAACGACGGTTCTGGTTCGGCATGCAGATCAGACCTTTTTCCTTTGCCAGATCGAATACCTCCTGTGCCTCCTTTGCAGTCGGTGCAAACGGCTTCTCAACCAGCGCATGCTTACCTGCATTTAAGATGCTCTTTGCATACGGCACATGGAAACGGTCCGGTGTATTTACAACTACCAGATTTACCTCAGGATCGTTCAGCACCTGATCAAAATCCGTGGTAAAGATGATCTCCGGATAAAACGGCTCGTACGCTGCATTCTGCTCGATATCCTCTTCTCTGCGGTAAACGTATTTTACCTTGATATCGTCACGGTGCTCCACATATGGAATGTGGTACTCACGAACGCTGACACCAAAACCGACATATGCTACTGTAATCATAATTTCTCCTCACTTTCCTGTCATCAACAGATAACTATCATTCCATGATCTGATAGATCTCCAGATGCTCCCCATCCGGACCTCTGAAGGCCTGATACTTGACTCCCTTGTCAAAAACATTGACATCAAAATAGATATCGTCCTCAAAGACAATGCCTTTTGCAGCCAGCTTTGCGCTGGTCTCCTCGATATCGTCCACCAGCATTGCAATGTGATCAAACAGACCATCCTTTCGATCCATCCACACCTTATGCTGGATCAGTTCAATGATCAGATCATTGGACTTCATGAATGCAAGTCTGTCGCCCGTTCCGTTGGTAAACTCGCAGACACATTCAAATCCCATGATATCACTGTAAAATTTCTTGGACGCTTCCACATCCTTAATATAAAGACCTACATGAGCATATGCTTTGATATTTCCCTTCATTGCATTTCCTTTCTGTCAGAACTGACTGCTGATCGCTGCGCCGCAGGCTGCTTCCTCCTGATACTTTGCCAGAGTCAGACCTGCCTGGAACATTTCCTCAAAAATCTGCTGAAGTCTCTCATTTCTGCGGACACCGTTTCCGGAAGCGATCAGTGCCTCCGCTGTGATGCCCGTACCCTTTCGGATGATCTCATACATATCAAAAAGCTCTCTTGCCATACCGGTCAGCACACCGGATACCAGATCCTGCGGAGTAAAGTTGTCTTCACTCAGATTTGTGATTCCACCGCGCAGATTCGGATTGTATCTGGTTCCCTTGAAAGCAGTGGAGACCTGCATGGTATCCTCCGCAGTCGGCATCGCTGCCAGCTTTGCCATCACATCGTACTGCGGTTTTGCCTCAATTCCTGCTGCAGCACAGTAGTCGCGGAAGAATTTTTCGAGGATCGCATAGGATCTGCCGCCGCAGATCGACGCACCGACCAGAATAAATTTATCTCCGATCAGCGGACGTGCCTCGATGCCCGGTGCCTCAAAGTACTGGTCAGAGAGTACGGAGATCTGTCCTCCGGTACCCATATTCAACAGCACCGTGTTTTCTTTGGTTCCGACGGAACCGATAAAGCTTGCCTGATTATCTCCGAGTGCCGCTGTCACCGGACGTCCCTGATAGGTGCCAAGCTCTGCAACATCTCCTGTGATCTCCGGAAGGAGGCTGCTGTCCGCGCCAAGCTTCTCCAGGATCTCTGTCTTGAAGCATTTCTTCTTTGCATCATAGAAGCCCAGACTTGCCGCCATGCTGACATGGAGCAGCGGAGTCTTTCTTCCGGTGAGCACCATGCCCAGATAGTCCGGGATCGTGCACAGCCATGCTGCCTTCTCCGGTACCAGATGATTTCTGCACTGATAGGTATGTGTCGTCAGACCGAAGCCGGAAGCAACGACTGCTCCTGCCTCTGCCGCCTCCTCAACGACCGTCTTTCCCTCGGAGAGCGGGAGATCTCCGCGCTTGTCCTGCCAGGTATAAAGCGGGCTGAGTGCAGCTCCCTCTGCATCCGTGTAGAGAATACCGTGCATCTGACCGGTCAGACCAATGGATGCTGCCTCCGGATACTCTGCCAACAGCTCATCGAGCACACCTTTTGCCTTTTTGATGATGATGGAGACATCCTGGATCCTCTCCCAGTCATTTTCTGTCTCGATAAAACTCTCACTCTGGAGCGTTACTGCCTTTAATACCTGCTCCTTCTCTGTATCGAGCACAACGGCACTGATGGTCGTTGTACCGATATCAATTCCAATTGCCTGCATCCTTTTCCCCCATTTCTAGGTCGTACCGCGGACCACCAGTTCTACCGGCATCCGCTGTTTTCCCAGTTTTACATTCTCAGTCTCGATGATCTCAAGAATCCGTTCCGCTGCAGTACGTCCCATCAGCTCTACGGACTGCCGGATCGTTGTCAGCCGCGGTGTCACCACCTCGCCCATCTCAATTCCGTCAAATCCGATCACCTTGATCTGTTCCGGCACTGCAATGTTCTGCTGACTCAGATACTCCAGTCCTCCGATGGCAAGCTTGTCAGAAAGATAAAAAATACCGTCGGTCTCCGGATGTTCCCGAAGCAGCTGTTCGGTTGCCCGATATCCCTCCTGCAGAGATACGGTCTCCACCTGTACCCCATGATCTTCATGGTAGTTTACCCCATAATCCTCCAATGCGGAGATGAATCCGGAAAGTCTTTTCTTCACCGTGGACATTCCGCGGTTGAAGCAGATATAGGTCGCATTTTTTACTCCCTTCTTGGCCAGTTCCTTTCCTGCAAGATAACCTCCCTGGATATTGTCAGATTCGATCAGTTCAAAATTCTTCTGCATATCCGGAATGGAATTTCTGGGATCGCGGTCGATATAGACTGTGGGAATATCCGGTGTGTCTGTGATATAGGTCTCTCCTATATAGATCAGTCCGCTCACCTTCTGCCCCAGCAGCATATCGATCTGTTTTTTTGCTATTTCGCTGTTTTCGTTTGAGCTGCAGATCAGTGTCATATAATTCCGCTCTGTCAGCACTTTCTGTATTTCACTGATAACACTGATAAAAAAGCTGTTGGCGATGTCCGGAACCATGATTCCGATCACCTGTGTATGCTGTTTCCGTAATCCTCTGGCCAGCTGATTCGGCTGGAAGTTATACTCCTCCATCACCTTTCTCACTCTGGCCTCTGTCGCTTTGGAAAATCTTCCGTTTTGGTTGATCACACGCGATACCGTCGCCACAGAGGTGCCTGCAAGCTCAGCGATGTCCTTTACGGACAGTCTGTCCTTTGTTTCCATTTGTAAACACCTCATTTGTAATTCAGGTTGAACTGCCCTTCTATTATACAAGAACGATTCAACCTGAACAATGCATTTTCTATCCGATTCTGTTTTTATTTTTTATGCTTTTTTACTGCTTGCTCCGAAGAAGCGGTCCAGAGTAACTGCCAGAATGATCAGGATACCCATAGCGATCTGCTGATAGTAGGAGGACAGACCGACCATGTTCAGTCCGTTATTGATAACACCGATGATGATAGCACCGATCACAACCTTCCATACGGTACCCTGACCTCCGAAGAAAGATGTTCCTCCGATGATAACCGCTGCGATCGCGTAAGTCTCATATCCTGTGCCGGCATTCGGCTCAGCTGATCCGAGTCTTGCAATGTTTACCATACCTGCAAGAGATGCGCAGATACCGGAAAGAATGAAGCAGAGCAGCTGATGACGCTTTGTGGTAATACCTGCAAAATATGCAGACTGCGGGTTTCCGCCGAGTGCGTAGATGTTTCTTCCTGCCTTCGTTCTCGTCGTAAAGAAGATCATGATGCCTGCCACGATCAATGCAATGATGATCGGCATCGGGATCACGCCGCCGATCTTGCCTGCAACTGCCTTCATAAAGCCTGTTGAGATACCTGATACGGAACGTGCATCACTCAAAATGTAGGTCAGTCCACGGAAAACAGACTGGGTACCGAGTGTGATGATAAACGGCGGCAGATTGGTGATATTGATCAGGGTTCCGTTCAGAGCACCGACCAGTGCACCGAAGATAAAGATACCGAGAATCACTGCCAGTACCGGGTTGAGGTTTGCCTCCACCATCAGCTTTGCGCAGACAACACCGGAAAGTGCCATGGTGGAGCTGACGGACAGATCGATACCGCCCAGAATGATGCCGTAGAACTCACCGCAGGCCAGCAGAATGTAAATGGCGCTCTGCTCGATGATCTTGATGTAGTTATTTACACTCATGAATGCCTTTGGCTTTAAGGCACTGAACACCGCTACCATCAGAATCAGGATGGCCACGGTACTGTAGGCACTCCAGTAATCGTTAAAGCTTTTCTTCGTCTTGTTCATTTTTCTTCCTCCCAAACACACTTATGCGGTTGCTGCACGTACAAGGTTCTCCTCGTTTGCCTCTGCTGCGGTAAATTCACCATTGATCTTTCCGTCATTCATAACCAGGATACGATCACAGGTTGACAGGATCTCCGGAAGTTCTGAGGATACCACCAGAACACCGATCCCCTGTTCCGCAAGCTTTCTCATCAGCTTGTAGATCTCTGATTTTGTACCCACGTCGATACCCTTGGTCGGCTCGTCAAAGATAATGACCTTCGGGTTGGATGCCATCCAGCGTCCGAGGATGACCTTCTGCTGATTTCCTCCGGAAAGTTCTGTGATGATCTGCTCTGCAGATGCACATTTGACCTGCATTGCCGCACACTGTTCATCTGAGATTCTCTGTTCCTGTGCGTTGCTGATCAGTCCGGTCATACCGCCAAAGCTGCTCTCCTTCAGGTTCACCGCCTGTGCGAGATTGCGCTTGATACTGAAGAACGGTGAGAATCCGGTCTCACGGCGGTTCTCCGTTACAAGTGCGATGCCTGCACAGAGTGCGTCATAGGTATTTTTGATATGCAGTTCTTCTCCATAAAGACGGATCGTTCCGGATTTGATCTTTCTTGCTCCGAAGATCGCCTCCATCAGCTCGGTACGTCCTGCACCTACCAGACCGGAAAAGCCGAGGATCTCTCCCTTTTTCAGACGGAAGCTGATATCGCGCACACGCTCGTCCGCTCTTGTGAGGTGATCCACCTCAAGGATCGTCTCATCTGGAAATTCCATATTCGGATCTCTGAGGTAGGTTCCCTTGATCTCACGTCCTACCATCAGCCGCACCAGCTTATCCTCATCCATATCTGCGATATCAAAGGTTCCCACATACGTTCCGTCCTTCAGAATCGTCACGCGGTCACCGATCGCGAGCACCTCATCCAGCTTATGGGAGATAAAGACGATACCGCGTCCCTGTTTCTTCAGACGCTCTACGATGTCAAACAGATGATTGATCTCCTCGGTTGCCAGAGAGGAGGTCGGCTCATCCATAATGATCACCTTTGCATCAAAGGCAACTGCCTTTGCGATCTCTACCATCTGTTTTTCGGAGATAGACAGACTGCCGACGATGTCGGACGGATCTCTCTTTAAGCCTACCTCTTTCAGCACTTCCTGGGTGCGCTTGCGCATATATGCATTGTCCACCACCGGAATACCGCAGATCTTTTTGGTCGCGATCTTTCCTACAAAAATATTCTCCTGTATACTGATCTCATTGATCACGCTCAGCTCCTGATAAATGATGCTGATACCGTTTTCCTGAGAAATCTTCGGCGTAAATCTCGAATACTCTTTTCCGTTTGCGATCAGGGTTCCCTCGGTCGGCTCATAAGCTCCGCTCAGGGTCTTCATCAGCGTAGACTTTCCTGCGCCGTTCTCGCCAAGCAGAATATGTGTCTCTCCCGGCTGTACATCGAAATTGATGCCGCTCAAGGCAGTTACACCCGGAAATTTTTTTGTGATATTTCTCATTTCTACCAAGCTGCCCATATTCTTTGTCACTTCCTTCCTGAACTGTCCGGTAAATTGATCTCTGCTGCATACAGATCCCTTATAGAGATAAGAGGACTGCTGCGATATTCAAGTATATCCGGCAGCAGCCCTCCTCAATTTACTTAGTTTTCCTGTTGTTTAAGATGCGTTTTGCTTACTCGCTGTCAGCGGTAACAAGGATCGGGTCAACATACTCGTTGATGATCTCAACGTCGCCCGGCTTCTCGCCGTTGTTGTAAGCTGCAACCAGAAGCTCCAGAGATCTTGCACCTACTCCTGCAGAGTCCTGTGCGATGGTAGCTGTCAGACCGCCGTTCTTAACAGACTCGATTGCATCACTGTTTCCATCGGTACCAACTACAACGATATCCTTGCCGGAATCTGCAACTGCCTGATAAGCACCCATAGCCATGGTGTCATTGCAGCAGTAGATTGCCTTCAGGTTCTCATTCTTGCTGATCAGGTTGGTTGCCAGGTCATAAGCCTTGGTCTTATCCCAGTCTGCCGGCTGGCTGTCAACAACGTTTAAGCCTGCCTCTTCAAATGCAGCTGCACATCCGTCTTTTCTGTTCTCGCCGGAGATAGCGCCTGCCTTACCTTCGATGATAGCTACATCTGCACCTTCCTCTACAAGAGATGCGATATACTCACCAGCCATGTGACCGATCGCTGTGTTATCAGAGGTTACGAAAGATACAACAGCGCCGCCCTGTGCATCCAGAGTATCCAGATTGATGTGCTCATCGATATCTGCTACCAGATATCCCTGGCTGTTTGCATCTGCAACTGTGTTTACCAGGTTGGAATCGGACAGCGGAGCTACTGCAAATGCAACATACTCGCCGCTCTGTACCATGGTCTCAAGGATGTTGTTCTGTCCCTCTACATCGTCCTCAGAGTTAGCACCCTGAACTACGACCTCAACACCGAGCTCCTCAGCCTTATCTTCAATACCTTTCTGAACACTCTGCCAGAACTCAGAGCTCAGAGTCTTTAAAACAACGCCGTACTTCTCGCCCTCTGCGAATGCAGAACCTGCCATCATGGAAACTGCAAGGCTGGTGCACAGTAACATGGAAACGACTTTCTTCTTCATCTTTTTTCCTCCTCGATGTGTGTTATTTGATTTTACATTTATCTCCTTATGCCCTTTGGCATATCAGGTTCAGGTTTTGTCTTGCTGCTCTTATAATCCGAAGACGTGGCGTACAAATCTGACTGCGCCTTCTGCGTCACGGTCGAGCATCTCCTCGGTTGCATTCGGAACCAGATCTCTCCATACCTTGATCTCTGAACCGATCGTTCCGCCGCTCATTACGAACGGTTCCATAACTGCTGCACCCTGATAGTTGATATCGCGAAGTGCCTGTCCGATCTCTGTCCACGGAAGACTTCCCTTGCCCGGAACTCTGCGGTTCTGCTCACCCAGATGCAGGTGGCACAGGTCCTTGCCTGCCAGACGGATCGCTGCTGCCATATTATCCTCTTCGATGTTCATATGGAAGGTATCGAGCATGATCTTTACATGTGTGCTTCCCACCTTGTCGATGAACTCTTTTGCCTGTGCTGCGGTGTTCAGCATATATCCCTCATAGCGGTTTAATACCTCAAGTCCGAGGGTAACATCGCATTTCTCCGCCGTCTTTGAGAGAATCTGCAGATTCCTGATCGCACGCTCTGTCTCTTCCTCCGGATGGATCTCCAGTGTCGGATCCAGCGGCCAGTAAGAATAAAGACCTCCGCCGATGATCTTTACACCGAGCAGCTGCAGCTTCGGAAGCAGGTTCTCGAAGAAATCCATTGCTCTTGCCACTACTTCCGGATCAGAGGAGCAGATATTCTGTTCCTTTGTCGGTCCGTATCCTGCGGTCAGAGTCACACCATTTTCCTCCGCACACTGCTTGAGCGCCAGGATCTGATCATCCGTAGTATAGGTCTTGATCAGGTTTACACAGGAAATCTCAAGTACGTCAAAGCCGAGCTTTTTTACTTTCGGAATATAGTGCTCATTTTCCGTAGCCCATTCATGCGTCCAGTATGGTGCATAAATACCGTATTTCATGTTTTTCTCCTTTCGACGAATAAAGTTATATTTTTCACATTGTTTTATGTCACTTCGTTGAGTAATCCTTTACTCATGATTATACATTTCTGTATGTTATTGTCAACACAGTAATTACTTTTCAGTAATTATGCATGAGTAAACCTTTTCTCATTTGTGAAATATGGATACCCAAAACGCAACAATAGAATGCACGCTCCGCGAACATTCTATTGTCATGAAAAAAAGAGTACCATCCAATCGTTCATCGACTGGATGATACTCTCATCACGCTGTTTCTTATTTGCTCTGCAGTGCCAGCCACTGATACAGGGTCACTTCCTGCTCATCAACTACGACCGGAGAACCGTCATAGTCTGTGGTACACAGGTCTGCCAGAGTCGGAACCCATGCGAAATGACCAACATACTCATTTCCATAGTCCGGATCAATGATCTGATCATATTTTGTGAAATGAACATTCTCAGAGCCTGCTGCTGCGATTCTCTCATAAGTAGGAATCGCGGTCTTCTCAATATCTACCACCGGATCATTTGTGGAATGTACGATCCAGGTCGGTACAGATGCAAGCACGTTGATCTGCTCATCGCTGAGCCACTCGTCATTGTAAGCTTCGCAAATCGGGAACTCTGCTGCAAAGTACTCCGGATAATTTACAACCATGTTGATGGTCATGAATCCGCCGTTAGAGCAGCCGCCGATATAGATGCGGTTTGTATCCACGCCTTTGTGGGTCTCAACATAGTTATCGATCAGTGCCTTCAGTGACTCTGTGTAGATGCTGCTGCCATCAGTAGTTAAATTCTCTTCGCTTCCGTCATCCATCCACCAGGTCTCACACTGCGGCAGAAGGATATGTGCGCCGCCGAACTTGTTCTGAACATCCTCAGATACGAAGTTGGTCACAAGCATACCGCCGGTCACAAATCCAATATCGGTTCCGCCGCTTCCTGCACCGTGAAGCCATACGACCAGCGGATGATCTGCGCCATCCTCTTCCGGCTCATAGTATGCATACGGGATCGCATACTCTGCATCCTCGAATTTCGCTGTGCTGAACTTTTCTTCATCCGGATGATAAACGGTATCCAGCTGATTCCAGATCTCTGTACTGTCCGTATTCTCAATGATGTAGTGGCACTCAGCCCAGTCCTTTAACTGTCCCTTAAAGGATTCCGGGTTGGTGTAGTACGGTGCTCCGATTCCAAGTGCTGCACCGACTTCCATCTCCAGAGTGATGTACTCTCCGTCCTCTGCTGCATTGCCTTCTGCGTCAGATGCATACGCATTTGTGATATTGCGCTCTCCCTGACCAAGAACACTTCCGTCTACACCGTAGCGCCATACAGAAACCTTGTAATCTTCCGCATTGCTGTCTGCTGCCGGAATGATCACCTTGCTGTAGCTGCTGCCCCAGTTGAAGACATTCTGGATCAGAGAATAGTTTCCTGCCGGATCTAATTCCGGCTCTGCCGGCATCTCTGTCTCAGCCTCGGTTTCTGTTGCGGCTGCCTGTGCGGCTGCATCCTCTGCAGCTCCCATGACTGTCTCCGTCTCTGTCTCGGCCTCTGCACTGCATCCGATACCGGCAAGTGCACTCACACCAAGTGCCATCGTCATGGTTAATGCCACCCATCTCTTTTTCATCTCACGTACCTCCTCTGATTACAATAATCTTTGATGTACTTATTTTATCATCACGCACGCCGATGTTCAACATTGTTTCAGCTGTTGCACATATGTGCACGGCTGCTGAAAATACCATTTATTCATTCTGCTCCATCAGCCGGATCATTTCTTTGGCACAGGTCTGATCGATGATCAGTGTGTTGATATATCCTCCGCGCAGTCCGCCAAGCACTGCTTTTGCTTTCTGCTCTCCATGGGCAATGCAGACCACGTTCTGATTGTTTCTGAATTCCTGCAGATTCAGACCGATCGTCCGGTGCTTTAACGTGTCATCCACTTCCCTGCCTTCCATATCATAGATATGACCGCCGATGGATCCCACGGCTCCTTTTTCTGACAGTCGATTCCAGATCTCCGGCTCCAGAGCCTCAGACCAGATACACTCCGGCACATTTCCCACGCTGGTCAGGATCATGTCCGCCTCTCTTGCCAGATCCAGGACTTCTCGGATATCTTTTTCCTGCAGCAGAGACTCCTGCAGCATCTCATTCTTTACAAAAAACGGCGCTGGCAGATATTTGTAATCTCCCCCGTATGCCAGAGCCAGATTTTTCGTCAGATCGATGCTGTCACACTCCGGCTGTGCCAGCCGCATCGCACCCATGATCGGTATCACTGTGATGGAAATATTCTTTTTTTCTTTGTGATAAATATGTTTTACAACGTGATAAAGCGTGGATCCGAAGGAGATACCGACCGTCATATGGTCATCGATCATCGAATCCACATAATATGCCGTCACTTCCCCGAGCCGCTCCAGACTCTTCTCGATATCCTGACTGTCGATCTGAACGACACGGATATATTTGATGTCGAATTCCTCTTTCAACCGCTCCTCATAATTCAGGCTTCTCTCCCACAATTCCTGAATGCGGATCTCAACGATCCCCAGTTCCTTTGCTTCTTTCAGAAGTCTGGATACCTTTGATCGCGATGTGTAGATTCTCTTGGCGATCTCATCCTGAGTCAGATTTTTGTTGTAGTAAAGATTTGCTACCATCGACATGATGTACCACTTTTCCTGCACGGAAAACTGATCGTAGTTGTCCAGATTTTTCATGTGCGCTGCCCCCCGTATTTGACAATTTTTGACACACTGTTTTTGTTCATTATAGATCCATATCATACCAAGTGCAATTGTACTTCCTTCTATCCCGGCATCTTTTCCGATTTGCCTCTTTTTTGAGAATGCGCGAAATCTCTCTCTTTAGAGGCAGTATTCGTGCATAAAACGCTTCTTTTTCCATAGCAAAGCACTATTATTTTATTTTTTTAACTTATTTAATGCAAATTAAGAGGTTTTCTTTGAAAACCGCAGACTGTAGACAAAGTCAGCGGAAATCCGCTGACTTTTCTGATTTTTAAGGACT
>JAUNAF010000125.1 GCA_030527715.1 Eubacteriales bacterium | reverse complement strand
GACCAATTTTCCGGCTAAAATTCATTGACCTGGATTTCATTTTTTGATTTCAGGTCAAATTCCAGACCAAATTTCATTGACCCAGATCATAGTTTTTGATTTCAGGTCAATTTTCAGCGGAATTTCTCACCCCAGTCTCCTGCTTATTGAACGCAGCACATACGGCAGTGCCTCAAGCAGGTTTCCGGCGAGCAGGGAGGCTTCTCCGTAAAGACCGGCAGCGCGGTCTCCGGCAAGGGCATGAAGTCTGACGGCCAGCGGAGCAGTGGTTCGGGTATCCCGAATCTGTGCGAGCAGACCAAGGGTGATGCCGGTCAGAACATCGCCGCTTCCGGCGGTTGCCATTCCGCTGTTGCCGCGGGTATTGATGAAATAGTGAGTATCGTCCAGAGCAATCAGTGTGCGGCTGTCCTTGAGTACACAGACACAGTGATGCTTTGCAGCAAAACTGCCGGCAGTCTGCAGGCGGTTTTTTGCAATTTCAGACACAGTAAGACCGGTCAGACGGCTCATTTCACCCATATGCGGGGTAATGATGCATTCGCTCGGATAATCTGTAAGAAGCTCCGGAGAACGACTCAGAAGATTTAATCCGTCGGCATCAATGACAAGCGGTTTGTCCGTCGAAGTCAGAAGGAACCGAAGGAGCTCCCCGGAGGTATCGGAGCTACCGAGACCGGGACCAATGCCGATGACATCAGCCCATCTGACGGCGGAGAGCACCTCTTCCGGAGAAAAATCATCTTCATAACAGGAGAGCATTGCCTCGGGAAGCTGCTGCAGGAGAATACTGCGGTTGGAGACATGGGTAAGGATCTTTACCATGCCTGCACCGGTCAGATAAGCTGCATGGCCGGCCAGATAAGCTGCTCCGCACATATCACGGCTTCCGGCGATCAGAAGAACTTTGCCGAAGGTACCCTTGTTTCCGTTTTGAGCTCGTTTCGGATAGCGAAGATCATCCTTTTTATCCAGACGGAAGATCGATGGAAGATAGGCAACGGATGGATGTTCGTAGATCCCCACATCTGCCGTGCAGACTTTTCCGGCGAAGTCAGCTCCAGGATAAAACAGAAGACCCGGTTTTTCGAAGGCAAAGGTCACGGTCAGATCAGCTTTCACGGAGGTACCCATAGGATAGCCGGTGTCGGCATTCAGACCGGACGGCAGATCGATCGCAAGTACTTTGGCACCGGACTGGTTGATCTTTTCAGTCAGTCGGACATAGTCCGGGGAGAGATCCCTGCTCAGTCCGACACCGAAGATGCCGTCAATGATCACAGAATATTCCTCAAATACCGGGTGTTCTGTGAAGGGTACCTGATAGTTTTCTGCGATAGAGTGCTGCAGGGTGTTGGATTCACTGCGCCTTTCAGGATTTCCGACCTCAAAGATCTCCGTGCGTATGCCCGAGAGATGCAGCAGGCGGGCAACAGCCAGACCATCTCCGCCGTTGTTTCCCATGCCGCAGACCACCAGCACACGCTGAAGCGAAAAGGAAGACTTTTTCAGCGCATGGACGACACCAAGCGCTGCGCGTTCCATCAACACCATGCCGGGCATTCCCATCGTCTGGATGGCAGCTGCATCGGAGGCCTTCATCTGTTCTGCTGTAACCACACGCCGCATATCTTTACACTCCTTTTTTATTTCCTGGTTTGTAACTATTCAAAATATTCTGTCACGGTTTTCAGATGCTCAATGATCGGAAGATGCTGAGGACAGACGCCCTCGCACTGACCGCAGGCAAGGCAGTCACTGGCTTTTCCGAAGGTCTTGCTTAAGTTTGCGTAGTATTCGCTCTGAGGTCTCCAGCCCTTGGATTCGGTCTCCTGTCTGTCTGCATTGTACAGAGAGAAGTATTTCGGGATCGGAATACTCATCGGACATCCGTCTGTGCAGTAGGAGCAGCCGGTACACGGAATGGCGATTGTGGAATTGATCGTATCCACAGCGTTTTTGATGATTGCATGCTCCTCGTCATTTAACGGCTGAAGATCGGACATATATCCGGTGTTGTCCAGCACCTGTTCCATATTGCTCATGCCGCTGAGGACGACCTTGACATTCTCCAGACTGGCTGCAAAACGGATCGCCCAGGACGGAATGGACATATCCGGATGATATTCTTTGAACATGTTCTCCACAGATGCAGGAACATTGGCGAGTGTGCCGCCCTTTACCGGCTCCATGACAATGACCTGTTTGCCGTGTTTTGCGGCGACTTCATAGCATTCTCTGGAGCGCACACCAATGCTGCCCCAGTCGAGATAATTGATCTGAAGCTGAACGACCTCAAACTCCGGATGCTCGGTAAGTACCTTGTCCAGCAGATCCGGACCGTCGTGGAAGGAGAAGCCAATGTGTTTTGTCAGCCCCTGCGCCTTTTTTTCTTTGATCCAGTCAAAACAGTTCAGCTGATTGTAGACCTCGATGCTGTGAGAGTTGATATCGTGCAGAAAATAGTAGTCAAAATATTCCACACCGGTTTTTCTGCGCTGCTCCTCGAAGATACGGTCGCGGTCAGCTTCTGTCTTCAGGAAAGCAGAGTGCAGTTTTGTGGTGAGCGTAAAGCTGTCACGCGGATGTCTGGAAACGAGGACCTCCTTTGCGGCGCTCTCACTTGCAAATCCACAGTACATCCAAGCAGTGTCAAAATAGGTAAAGCCTCTCTCAAGGAAGGCATCCACCATCTGTTTTGTCTGTTCCAGATCAATTTTGGAAGGATCCTGCGGATCCAGAGACGGCAGACGCATCAGTCCGAAGCCAAGTTTTTTTGTCATAAGAAGTCTCCTTTTAAAGTGTGATATTTACGGATACAAATCTACTTTACAGTATACTGCATATGGGATCTGAAATACAGAGGAATCTTGGCATAAAAAGATCCCCGTACGGGACAGGCCGTGATGACCTGTCCTGTACGGGGATTCATTATTTATATTTCGCCGATTGTAAAATGAAGTTGCACACTTGATAAAAAAACGATCCATAGGA